>JAGQZQ010000053.1 GCA_020435415.1 Flavobacteriales bacterium | reverse complement strand
CACCTTCCTTGCTTACCACACCGGATACCATTACCTCACCGTCTTCAAATTGGGTAAAGTCAAGGTATCCCTTTTCACCGAGGTCCACCCGGCTGATCAGGGATTCGCCTTCGGATAATTGTGTTGAGTTTTGGGTGACACCGGGATTCGCCGGATTTTGCTGATTGATGGCTTCTTTCTCGCAAGCTGCGAATAGAAACAGGCCGTATACCGCGCATATCATTGCTACGGATTTTGTTAGCGTTTTCATTGATTCAGGTTTTTTATTTGATGCCCTACTATGTTGGATCGGGTATTCGGGCAAACTCCCGGTGGAACGGTATCCGTTATTTACTACCCCCTGACGTTTAAAGAACTTTATTCGACGTCATGAAGCTTAATTTTGTCGACAGTTCAAAAGTACTGGTGGGTATTCTTGAATGGGGATGATAAAAAACCAATGGTTTATTTCGGCTAACAAATGGTCATTCGAAGGAACCAATGGAACATTACTCACCACCCCAAGATCACCGGGTTCATGGATCGTTAACCCCAATTCATGCAATAGAAAAAAACTAATGCATAATCTGGGTTAACATTTCTTAAGAAAACCACCTGCAACGAATCGCAGGACATGTGCGTCATATTGGTGAGCTCGATTAAATAACACTTTTATCAATCCAATGAATAACCATTTAAAACCAACAACAATGAAAACCTATATCATAGCATCCGTCCTTGCACTTTCTTCATTTGCCATGCAAGCTGCCACCCCAACAGTGGTGACACCGGAAGAACAATCCAGCCTGAGTGCTGTTCGCAGTCAGATCCAGCATACAGCCATGAACCTGGAGTTCAATGAAGCCTCTCTTAACGGTACCCATGTGATTCTTACCTTTTATGTGGACGACAGTGGGGAGCTGCACATCCTGAATGCCAAGGGAGATAGCCGGGACCTCAACCGGATCGTTTCCAATGCCATTGTGAAAGGCGATATCGATACAGGTCAGCTGGAAGCAGGCAAAGCCTATCGCATCAAGATCGGTTTTGATTTTCAGTGATCGGAAATTAACAAGTGACCATCGTTAAAAGGGGATGTCCGAAAGGGCATCCCCTTCTTTTTTATTTCGATGGATCAGCGGATCGGCACGGGGTGTTTATTCGTATCAATGGCCACGAAAGTGAACTCACCCGTGATGGCTTTGTGTCGTGTAAAGTTGTACATCTCCTCGAGGAAAATATCCACCCTCACCTTGAGACTGGTGCGTCCGATATAAGTCACCCTGCCTTTCAGCTCGATGATCGTTCCGGAAGGTATGGGTCTCTTGAAGTCGATCTTGTCGCTGGAGACCGTCACCATTTTCATTCTTGAGAACCGGGTGGCAGTGATGAAGGCAACCTCATCCATCAACTTCATCGCCGTACCTCCGAAGAGGGTATCATAATGGTTGGTGGTATTGGGAAATACTGCTTTGAAGATACTCGTGGCCGAGGCTTCTATTCTTTCGTGAAATTGATCCATGATATTTGTTTTATCCCTGACACATGACGCAGTCATCGCCATTCTCCAGCGAACAACTTTCTACGTTATCTGCTGCCATATCATTGCCCTGGAGCGATGAAGCATCAACGGTAAACTTGATGGCGTCAGCAGCAGCCTTGGTTCTAAGGTAATACATTCCGGTTTTCAGACCATTCTCCCAGGCATGGAAATGCAGGGATGTCAGCTTTTTGTAATTGGCATCCTGCATGAAAACATTCATGCTCTGGCTTTGGCAAATGAAGGCGCCACGGTCTGCGGCCATGTCAATCAGGCTTCGTTGTTTGATCTCCCATGCCGTTTTGTAAATGGCTTTGATCTCGTCCGGGATCTCCCTGATATCCTGCACCGATCCGTTGGCGATCAGGATGCGGTCCTTCATTTTATCGCTCCACAGCCCTAACTCAATCAGGTCTTTCAGAAGGTGTTTGTTTACCACCGCGAATTCACCTGATAATACACGTCGCGTATAAATGTTGGAAGTATAGGGTTCGATACATTCGTTGTTACCCAATATTTGTGACGTGGAGGCGGTGGGCATGGGTGCGAGCAGCAGACTGTTACGTACGCCATATTGCTTGATCTCTGCACGCAGGGTTTCCCAATCCCAACGATCCGATGGCGTTACATTCCACAAGTCGAACTGGAGTTTGCCTTGCTGGATGGGAGACCCTTCATAGCTCGCATAAGGTCCCAGAGCCTTCGCAAGATCCTTTGATGCGGTAAGAGCCGCAAAGTAGATTGTCTCAAAAATGTTCTTGTTGAGGATGCGGGCTTCTTCACTGTCGAAGGGTAGGCGGAGTTGGATGAAGGCATCCGCCAACCCCTGTACACCTATGCCAATCGGTCGGTGCCTGGTGTTGGAGCGTTCGGCTTCCGGAATGGGATAGTGGTTCACATCTATGATCTTATTGAGGTTTTTGGTCATCGTGTATACCACGTCATACAACTTATTGAAATCATATGTGCCATCTGTTACAAATTTGCTGAGAGCGACGGATGCCAGGTTGCATACAGCCACTTCATCCGGAGAGGTGTACTCCATAATTTCTGTGCAAAGATTACTGGACCGGATGGTGCCTAGGTTCTGCTGATTCGACTTGGCATTCACACTGTCTTTGTAAAGCATGAACGGACCTCCGGTTTCAATCTGAGACTGCAGGATGGCGAACCATAACTTTTGTGCTTTGACCGTTTTTCTGGCGATACCGCGTTGTTCAAAAGCGAGGTATGTTTCTTCAAAGTTTTTACCCCAGAGATTATCAAGACCTTTTGCCTCATTAGGACAAAAGAGGGACCAGTCTCCATTTTCTTTTACCCGTTTCATAAACAGATCCGGAATCCACAATGCATAAAAAAGGTCACGTGCGCGGTGTTCTTCCTTGCCATGATTCTTTTTCAATTCAAGGAAGTCGAAAATATCAGCATGCCAGGGTTCCAGGTAAATGGCAAAAGCACCTTTGCGTTTTCCACCTCCCTGATCCACGTATCGCGCGGTATCGTTGAATACCCGCAACATGGGGATGATACCGTTGGATGTGCCGTTGGTTCCTTTGATGTAGCTGCCGTTCGCCCTTACATTATGAATGCTGAGACCAATGCCGCCGGCGGATTTGGAGATTTCTGCGCATTGCTGAAGGGTTTGAAAGATGCCGGGAATGCTGTCATCTTTCATAGTAAGGAGAAAGCATGACGACAGCTGAGGTCTGGGTGTGCCGGCATTGAACAGGGTAGGTGTGGCATGGATGAACCATTTCTCGGACATCAGGTTGTAAGTCTCGATGGCGGCATCGATGTCTTCCTTGTGAATGCCTACCGCAACGCGCATCAGCATGTGCTGGGGCCTTTCAACGACCTGGCCATTTACACGAAGCAGGTAGGAGCGCTCCAGTGTTTTAAACCCGAAGTAATCGAATTGATAGTCGCGATCGTAGATGATCACTGAATCCAGTTTTTGTGCATTGTCGGAAATAATCCTGTACACATCATCTGCGATGAGTGGTGCTTGCTCTTTTGTGATCGGATCGATATAGTTGTAAAGCGTTTTGATGGTGGAAGAAAAATCCTTGACTGTATTCTTATGAAGATTGGAAACAGCGATTCTCGCAGCCAGGATGGCATAATCCGGATGTTTGGTGGTGAATGAAGCGGCGGTTTCTGCAGCAAGGTTATCCAGTTCGGAAGTGGTGACTCCTTCGTAAATTCCCTGGATCACTTTTTTGGAGATCTCCACGGCGCTGATCAGGTCGTTGTTGAGGCCATAGGAAAGTTTGTTGATGCGGGCAGTGATCTTGTCGAACATCACCTGTTCTTTTCTGCCATCTCTTTTGATTACGTACATGATGTTATTGTATTATGGTTACGGAAAAGAGGAATTAAAAATCTTCGTTGATGGAAAATACCTGGTCGTCCTTGGATGTGGTGACGCCGGCTTTCTGATATTCTGCCACCCGTTTTTCGAAGAAGTTGGTTTTGCCTTGCATGGAGATCAGCTCCATCCATGGAAATGGGTTGGCCGTTTTGTATACTTTGGGTTGCCCCAGCGCAACAAGCAGTCTGTCCGCTACAAACTCGATGTACTCGGACATCAGACCGGCATTCATTCCAATGAGGGAAACCGGCAAGGCATCGGTCACGAATTCCTTTTCAAAGACCACCGCTTCCGTAATGATATCCCTGACCGTTTCCGGTGCGCATGGATGTTCCAGCATGGAAAAGAGCAGACAGGCAAAATCGCAATGCAGTCCTTCATCGCGGCTGATCAGTTCGTTGGAAAACGAAAGCCCTGGCATCAATCCTTTTTTCTTCAACCAGAAAATGGAACAGAAACTTCCTGAAAAGAATATGCCTTCTACCGCTGCAAAAGCGACCAGGCGTTCGGCGAAAGAGGACGACTTTTCAATCCATCGCAATGCCCACTCCGCTTTCTTTTTCACGGCTGGAATGGTATCAATGGCATTAAACAGGCGGTCTTTTTCCTGTTCTTCACGGATGAATGTGTCGATAAGCAAGCTGTAAGTTTCCGAGTGAATGTTCTCTATGGCGATCTGAAATCCATAGAAGCAACGTGCTTCCGGAATGGTCACGTCCTGCATAAAATGTACGACGAGGTTTTCATTCACAATGCCATCGCTGGCAGCGAAGAAAGCCAGTACATGACTGATGAAATGCCGTTCGTCGTTGGACAGCTTTTGCCAGTCCGTTACATCGGGTGCCAGGTCAATTTCTTCCGTGGTCCAGAAGCTGGCTTCCGCTTGCTTGTACATTCGCCAGATTTCGGCGTGTTTGATGGGGAACAATACAAACCTTTGTTTGTTCTCCTGTAAAATGGCTTCTTGTTGCTCCATAGTTAATGGGTTTTAAGGTTAACAAAGAAGCGATCGGATGTGAAGAAAGGGAGATAAGGATACCTTACACGGAAGGGGGATATTCCTACCTGCCTCAGCTTTTATTCCCGAAAGCTTATTAGCAATGTTACAGGCAGGTCTACTGGCTCTTCCTTGCTTTCACGCCTTCCCGTCCCATATGATGGAACAGTGACATATTGTGAAAATACCCCGATTGTGTCGGGGTGGAATTACAGTTGCGGGTACAGCTCCGGACTAATAAACGGTCACCGGATTCCCTTTTCATCCCTCATGTACGGGACACCTGTAAGCATGGTCAAATCTATGTCCGTAAAATCAGAATGGGAAATCGTTTTATTAACAGCGGGTATTGCGGATGATTCTCATCCGGCGTCAGATCAGGTTTTCTGTTGTTGGAAAGTGACGATCAGTGATCCAGAAAAAGCAAAGCCAGCCGGATATCATCATAGGTGACATTCCCTCCCAGCGCTTCAAAGAGTGTCTTCAATCCGGGTGAACCCTCGCTTGCATTGGGATCTGTTCCTGCACTGATGTAGGCATCTTCTATTTGTTGCATCAGAGCTGCCGGAGGCTTGAGGTGTGCTAGATCCAGTTCCGGGTCCAGTTCACGGAGGTGCATCACATGAGACAGGATCGTGGATCTGGCCAGGCCACGTTCAACGGCGATCTCGTCCATTGACTTTCCCTGTTCGATCAAACCTTTCGTGATTTCGTATGTGGCACCCTTTTTTGCCTTGGTCTTCTTTTTCTTACGACGCGGTTTTTCTTCTTCATCTTCTTCGGTGGCTTCCTCTTCGGCACTTCCGAATTTCAAAACGAACATGCGTTCCTGCGCTTCCAGGTCTTCCATGTTGATGCCCGATTCCGTGATATCCGACAATTCCCGGAAACGGCGGTCGGCACGGGTAACGAGTTCATCCACTTCCAGCGCCCTTTGATTGAATCCGGTAAGCCGGAGGCCGGTCATATCCCGAAGACGTGAAAGGGCAACATAACCTTGTCCCCTTTCAAAAGTTTTACTGAGATCAATTTCAGCAGCGTCGAGGGTCATGCCCTGGCTCTTGTGTACGGTGATGGCCCAGGCCAGCCGGAGGGGGAGCTGTTCGAATGAAGCCACCGTTTTCCCTTTGGCATTTTCCACTGACCACGTTTCAGGCTCGGTGTAAATGGTACGCCCGTCCGTGGTTTCTACAATCGGATCACCGGTATCCTGAAAGCCCTTGATAATTCCAAGGGTTCCGTTCATCACCCGTTTTTCGTAAAGGTTCTTGATGAACATCACTCGTGCACCATCTTTGACCTGCAGGAATTCTTCTGCAAGGACCGATTTTTTCAAGGTCTCAAGGGTGTTCTTCCGGCCTTTGGTCACCGCTTCATATGTTCTGGGTTGACCGGAAAGTGCACGAAGCTGCTCCTGATTGATGCGGTCCACATCCACATTATGTGTGAAAAGTTTGGGTGGGTCTTCGACCTCAATGGCGTTCAGGGAGGCACCCCGCAATTGTTGTATGGTCCAATCCGTGGGCTGTCCTTCACGGATTTCATTCAAAATCCGGTTCAGCGGCCCGTCGTTCTGACGGTGTTGTTCGGTGAGATAGCAGATGGTCAGCCCTGCATCCAGCCACGCCTGTGACATGAAGGCGAATTTGTCCCTGTTCGCCTCTTCCCGTTTTCCGACGGGTGGCAACTGAAAGAAATCACCGCAGAATACTACCTGTATGCCTCCGAACGGATCACTGCTATTGCGCATGCTTCTAAGGACATGCTGCACGGCATTCAACTGGTTGGCATGTAGCATGGAGATCTCATCGATGATCAGTACCGCCGTTTTCTCGATGGACTGGCGGAAGTTCTTTTTCTTCTTCAGATCTTCCAGATCCTTTCTTGACATCACATCCCTGATGCCGATACCGGACCACGCATGCACCGTTGTGCCGTTCATGTGTGTGGCGGCAATGCCGGTGGATGCAGTTACCGCCACTGGCACCCGTTGCTCCCTGAGGTGAAGGATGAACTGGCGAAGGGTATAGGTCTTCCCACTTCCGGCGGAACCGGTGAGAAAAACATTCTTCCCTGATTTTAATATGCCCAATGCGGTTTTCTGATCCATGGTCTTTCCGGTTAATCAATACCGGCGGGTCAAAAATAACAAAGGCTTCGGAGGTTTAGGGAGAGAGTGATGCAGAAACTTGCGTAATGGTTGTGGGTGCTTTTGTATCCGAAGTATCGTTAATTGCGCCCAGGCGATAGATCGTGGCCGTCACATTTCCCTTGAACGGATGCATGAATTCATTGTATAAAAATACTTTCATGATGTATGAAGGCGGTGGCTTGCTTACGGCCATCGTCACATCAAACGGGATGGTCCCGTTCGGATGCATGTATGACGATTGCATGATGGAAATGGCTTCGAGGTAATCGCTTTCATGCGTTACGCTGTCTTCAACTGCAATCGCAATACTTACATACTTGAAAATGTCCATGTTCTCCAACGTACCCCTGAATCTCACCATGACAGGGCCGGGAATGGCACCGCCATAAAAATCATAGTACATGTGGTCACCGTCGATGAGGATGTTTTTCTCAAGTATTTTTTCCCTGGACAGAAAATGATTGCGTTCAAGTAAATACTTTCCGGATACAGAATCAATATAAATGGGGTGATATTGCCTGGTAAGATCTACATGGTTAAACCCGGTATCGAGTAATACATAATCGTACAGGGTATCATTGGCCTTCTTTATATTCTGAAATGCCCGCATCGGAAAGCCTTTCACGCGTGCCATTTCATTATCAACCATCCAAAACCCATCGCCGGTGGTGGGCGGCGTGCCGTTCACTTCTTCAGGTATCAGGGTGAAAAGCTCATCCGAATAAGCATCCAGTTTGAATACCGACGTCCAGCTGACCTGCATCGTCGAAAAAAGTAGATAAGTAAAATACCAACCATGATATAGGATGGCCGTCGAAGGGCATAGTGATCCAGTATGAATGCGAGCCCACCAAAGAAGAATATCACCAGGTACAGGGCAGCCCGGTCGGATGGAAAGTTGATGCCCAGGATAAAATGCTGGCCGAAGATGTTTGCAAGTGACAGCACAAAGAATGCCGGAAAGATCAACCGAAGATTGAAAAGGTCTTTCGTCTGCCACAGGAATTTTCCATAGCCGGCAATGATAAACAAGCCGAGAATAATCAACAGGGTGTCAAGCACCGGTTGGGTGGTTTGCCACAGATGGGGCGTCAATGTATGCAGGGTGTCCGTGATAAAACCTTCCTTTCCGCCGTAATACAACCTCCCGGTTTCTTTCAGAAAAAAGGAATACCGGATGGCTTCATAATACGGATAGATGGCTGCGAATACCATGAGTATCCATGCTTTCCTTCGCAGCCTCCAGGCTTCGATACCCAACCACACAAAGCCCGCAGCAGCAAACGGGATCAGGGTGAGACTGGCATACACGGCAAGCACCCAGGATACAACCGCGAATACCAGGTGAACAGCATTTTGTTTTTGGTGCAGTTGCATAGACTGGTATATGGCGAATACCATGAAGGCAGAGGAGAGTCCATAACCGCGTGCCATGGCAAAGAACTCCAACGGAAAAACTGAGCAGCCCAACCCCACCAGCAATACATAAAAGGTAGCACGGTGATGAAAGAATTTGCGCATGCTGTAGAGCGACCAGAAGAAAAGCGGAAAGGCCAACAGGTTCGGTAGGCGGATCACCAGGGGAGCGTCTGAATGAAACAAACGCAAAAAGAATCCGCCCAGCAGGCTGTTCAGAAAATGGTTGTTGGCATCGATATAACCCTGGTATGGCAGCGGCATCCACACCACCATGTAGGCCCACATCGAGGTGATCTCATCGTGGGTGGGGAATACCTTGATGGCACGCACAAAAAGGTATATCCATAGAAAAATGAACAGTATCACGGCCGGGAAAGAGACCCCGGATCCAATCTTACCGTGTGTTGTCAGAGGATCGTTTACATTTTTAAAAATAGCCATCCAGGTGTTTTCTGATCACTTTGAGTTTTCCTTGTGCGGTACTTACAATGGGTGGTTGTTCAGCTTCCGGCTCGAGCAGCAGGTACACGTTTTTCCCTTGATTGACCAATGCATCAATCTGATCGATTTCCGGCATGAAGTTATAACCTGTAATGTCTGTAAAGAACATTAACTCCGCATACCTGGTGTTCATGATGTTGAAGAGCACGGAGTTTTCCGGAAGCTCATTTTGCAATTCCTGATAGACCTTCCGGTTTTGTGTCAGGGTCTCGAGGGTGGGATTGTCTTTCCATGTGGTATGTCGCTCTGCGATCTCACTCAGGTTCATCTGGTAAAAAAAGAATCCACCTGCCCCAATAAATAGCAGTGCTTTCCGGATAGCGGGTTTTCCTGCCAGTCTTTTTTCCATCTCCGCAAGGAAAGTACCGAGTGCCAGAAAAATGATCAAGCCACATACCAGAGGATAGGAGTTCATTTTGGTTGCGGCCAGACTGTAAAACAGGTAGGCTGCGGCAAGGGTTGCAAAGACCGGTAACCGGTATGCAGGATTCGGAATTCGTCGATACAGCAGGATCAAAGAAGGGATGATCAGAATGGTAGCGATCCATCCATATAACATAGGAAAGTTGGTGAAGTGAAAATACCAGGGTCCACCGTGACCTTCGTAGGCGATGCTGAAATGTTTTCCGTTCTCCACCCACTCACGATGTGCTACGTCCGGGAAGGTCCGGAAGATGTATGCCTGCCATAAAAGTGGAATGACAACCGCGATGAGTATACCTCCTATGAGATGACGATATTCCTTCAATCGGCTTTGATGCTGCCGGATGGCATATATCCCCCAGGGGATGAAAACCAGCAGTCCGGGCAGCCATTTGGTGAGCACGGCGCAGGCGGAAAGAATCCCGGTCAGGATCATCCAACGCACTTTTCGTTTTTCATCTGCCGCCACGTATTCGATCCATGCACACAGACTAAGCGTAACGTATGCGTAGAAAACAAGGTCGTTGTGATCTGTTCCTTGCCGACCGCTGACCAGTTCTATCAGATAAAAAGATGCCGTTGCAATAAGGGCGGCATAGTATCCTGTATGGCGATTCACCATTTTCAATCCCGAGCGGTAGATGGCCGGGATCGTCAGGGTGGCCAATAACGCACCCGGCAGCCGCAACGCAAAAAGATGACATCCGAAGATCTTAAAACTGATGGCCATTTGCCACATGAAGAGGGGTGGTTTATGCAGCCAGGTGTGGTCACGGTCCCAACGGTCATAGGACAGGTCCAGCAATTTTTCCTGGTACAGGGTGGGATGAAACAGGTCGGCCATCATATGTTTAGCCACCAGGGCATGGAAACGTTCATCCCATGAATTCAGGAAAGGATCCAGGATGCTGCTGAAGAGATAAAGATAAAGGGCGCCAAGGCAAAGGAGTATGACGGAAGCCTGGTACTTTTCATTCAAATGCAACCACAGGCTTACCATCACCAGCGCGAGACCGGGAAGCAGCAATGCCAGTTGTTCATTTGAGAAATGGGAAATCATCGGTACCTGCCGTATGGTTTGGCCTCAAAGTAAGGAAAATCAGCATACAGTTTGAGCATACAGCATACAGGGCAAAAACAACAAGAGCATACGGTGAATCGGAGGTTCTGTATGCTCCACACTGTATGCTCTTGCTGTTTTTGTAGACCGAAGGGGACGAAAATCGAACCTTTTGGAGGATTTGAAGGTGGTGGTGAGGGGGGAGAGACTCTCTGGATTATGCTGATTGGTCTATCCCATCCTCGCTAACAGGCTCTATATCCACGGCATTACCACCAGCCCTAATAAAAACCATGTAAAAGAAATTAATTAATCCCCCAATACTCCATATTAGCAATGGGATGCAGGCGAGTAGTACTGCCGCAATATCTATGGAATCAAGCTCAGAGAAATATTGTTCATTAAAGAATTTCTGATTAAATATCCCCTTTAGGAATCTAAGGGTAGATGCAATTACAATCCCATATCCGAGGCTATTTACAGGGGGGTCAATAAGTGGCCCAAATATTTTAAATAGAGATAGTTCCTTCTGTTTGCCCTTCCGCACATAATAGTAAGAATAGTAAATCCCAAGTAACAATGATATTGCAATAATAATTGAACCAAGGTGCGGATAGTTGAGAACATCTCTGATTGAGGAAAGACATTTTTTTTGAATCTTGTCATTAGCCAGAATGGTGATAACACCTGAGCCAACTACCAAAAAAGAAGCCAGCCGGATGGCGTGTATCTTGCTATTTGAAATTAGCTTCATACGCTACTATTAAAGAAGGCTGCTTTTCTTTTTTCTTCAATATCTGTTTGGCTACCTATTGCCGCCCCCAGTCCACCTCCTATGAGCAATCCAGCGGGTCCACCAATTAAGCCAATAAGCCCACCAACTATTCCTCCTGTTGCGGTAGCGCGTGAATCCGCCTCAGCAAAAACTTCGGAAACTCTGTAAACTGACTTAAAACCACAATGATTGCAGGTTAGGTGAAAGAGATCGTATCCGCCGATTGAGGTTCTGAAAGCACTTCTGCTGCTTGCAGAAACGTTTAGATAGATTCTTTCGCCACAACCGTGGCAGCTATTTACAAATAACCTCATTATTGGTGCGTGGAGAGTTCTTTAATCTTATTCATAATAGCTTGCTCATTATCGGCATTTTTGCCCCAATCGATCAGTTGAGCTTTAGAGGTTGAAACAACTTTGACCTCAGTGGAATTTGTATTTGAAGATTCAAGAATGATCTGAATATCCTCACCCCAAGAGAAAAAGCTCGTCTTGGAAGAAGCTGTAATTGTCATATTCTCAAAGTCGCTAACTTCTAATGCAAAGCCGAGTTCAATTAGTGCTTTCTTGCATACAGTGAATACAGTATTTTTTGGTGTATGAAACACTTCTGATAGCATAAGCGTATCTTCAAAATTTAGCACTTTCTTTTGGTCATTACTTCATTATTGTACACAACGCTTACAATCCATAGTCAAACTTTTATGGCTCCTAGCGTGCATTTATACACCCAAATATTTGTTGATACTACTGTCATTCCTTATCATCTTCGATGGTTTCAGTTCCCTCAGATAATTCAAGCGCTTTCACTGATTGAACAGCATTTCCAGCTATGCCTTTTATTGAACCGTACATATCAATAGTACTCGTAATTACCTTGTCGATTTGCTTTTCTCTTTCCTTCCAGATGCGTTGCATAGAGCGCTTCTCGCTATCAAGCGCGCTTTTCATGGATGAAAACCCCTCTACAATAGCTTCTACCTGCATGCGAAAGGTTGTGCTGGTAAGAAAATCATAGAGCATCTGCATTTTGTCTCCCTTGTTTTCCTGCGAAGAAATGGCTGTGTTTAACTGAATTACCGTTTCTCTCAGAACAGTACAAAGTCCTTTAAATTCTTCGTAGCAGCAAACCCATACGCCATCCATAATGCCCATGCGTTCAAACCCTGCCGGCATTGCCTCTGTGACCAATACACCAACGTCTGCTCCCTTTTCCCGCATGTCTGCTTTGAATTTATCAATCCATCCACTCTTAAAGTCTTTGGTACGCTTACTTTCATAATAGATTTTCCCACAGTTCTGTCGTGTTCGGGTATTTACAATATGAATACAATCTCCGCCTCTCGCTCCTTTTTTTACTTCTTCAATGGTGTCTAAGGGGAATTGCGCCATTAGCCATTCTTCAATGGCCAACTCCTGTACTTCTCCCTGTAATTGCATGGAACCTTGTTCCTGTTTGCGTTTCATTTCTTCGGTAAGCTTCTTCTGATCTTCCAGTTGCTTTTGAAGTTCTTTAAAGCGGAGTTCGTTTTTGTCTTCTTCCACTTTCTTTATCCTATCCCGTTCTGTCAGTAGAATTTCATTAAGCTTCTTTTGCGCTTCTGCCTCTATTGATTCCTTTAGTTCAGACTTTTCCCTTTTCAGCGTTTCGATTTCAGCTTTGGTGCGGTTGAGTTCTTTGATCTGCTCTGATTTCTCATTCAACTCTTTTTGCAAGACTTGAAAATGTTCTGATTGTTCTTCGGTTAATTTCGCTTTTAGTTTTTCTTCGATAGATTTTCTTTCAGCTTTCAGCTTTGCATTGATACGTTCCTGGAACAGTTCATTTTCTTTCCGTTTATTTTCTTCAAACTCCTGTTTTGCCTTGTCCAGTTGCTCCTGTTCCTGTTCAAACTTCTTTTTCTCAGCAGCCAGTTGAGACTGGTATTTCTGCTTGATTTCTTCCTCCAGTTGATGGGCAAGGATGTCCTGCACATCTATGGAAGTACCGCAGTTGGGGCATTTTATTTGGGTATTAGCTAAATCAGTCATATTTCAATTACATTTTCGTTTCCAAACCATTCTGTTGCCCTAATTATCACCTGCTGACTAGGATTATGATAAAACACCGCCAAGTTCTTTTTAGCCCGAGTACAGCATACATAGAAAATCTTTTGGGTTCTTTCGAGAACACTCTCTGTTCCGGTATTTAAAAACATATTTTCAAAATTGTATTTATTCCAGCCCCCGTTATCCAATATGACCAGCACATTGTCGAACTCTGTCCCTTTTGTTTTGTGCTGAGTAGAAAATGGTGTTTTCCCTTCCAGATAATCGTACAATTTTTGAAACTCGCTGTACTGAACCTCCTTTATTCTATTGTATAGATATTCCTTCTTTACTTTAAAGTCCTCCAATTTATCATCTATCAGGCAAATGCCTTTTTCATGGGCATCACTAATAACTTCTTCAATGGTCTTGTTTACCACATTTACAAGACTTTCAATATTATCCTTCAATGTTCTTTTGGCGGCAATACTTTGGATTTTGTCTCGGTAATCGGTTACTCGCAAAAATTCGTTATACCTGCCGGTTAGGTATAGCATGATATTGTTTTGAATTTTTAACAGATGCTTTATCAGATTGTCTCGCTTTGAGCCTTTTTTGTTCTCATCATCTTCATTCTGTTTTTTATCATCCAATAACTGGTCTTTATTGACATAGATTTTTGAGAACGCTTCATAATTATAGTTCAATGCAATCTGGTAAAGAGGCTGATTGTCATCTATAAAAGTTTGCATTGAAGCGGTTGGATTTACTGCATTTAATTCTCTGCCTGTTTTACCGGACGCCAAGGCTGCGATAACCTCACCAAATGTATTTTGCGAAAAATCAGTAGTGATAGCTTTGTCTTTGATGTATTTCTTTACTCTGTCCCGGTAACTCAAAATCAAATCCTTGTCATAAATATCCATTAGTGTACGAAAACCTGCTTTGTCAGCAATAAGATTATGTGTCAGGTTCAACTCTTTTGTTTCCTCTGCATTGTTGAAATTCCATCCATGATTTTCGGATAGGTACTGCTTTACCGTAGAAACATCACCATTGGCTGAGTGGATAAACAGAATATTACCTTCCTTCACCTGACCATCCGTCATATTTGGTGCTTTTATATCAGCTGAGGGTTCCTGGGTTATGCCGTCCGTTCTTAGTCTGTTTGCCAAATCAATTATTTTTCGGGGGCTTCTTCTGTTTTGGGCTTTCTTAACTTCTTTTACTGTATCTGCTGCGTCTCCTTTATATTGGTCAAGATTACCTATACCATCATCATAAATTGATTGCATAGCGTCTCCAAAGAAACCTACAAGGTTTTTCTTTTCACTTTTCTTGAAATGATTCAGAAAAATATCCACTACTGCTGTATTTGTATCTTGATACTCATCAATAAAAATGAACTGGTATTTGTCTTTAACAATAGCACTGAGCTTAGGATATTTATCAAAAAGATGGTTTGCTACAAGCAGTAATTCGTCATGGGAAATAATACCTTCTTTGAGTTTTAAATATTCCTTATACTGGATACCCTTTTCAAGTTCGTCAAAATAAGTTTCCGGTATGGGGCCGTCTTCATCAATGGATAGTTTAGCATTTTCGTCATTCGCCAAAGCAATGATGGCAGCCTTCAGTTCCTTTTGAAAATGTTTGATATTGTCCCACAAAAAATCGTGGATGGTGGAGACATTCAGATTATTGTGATTTACCCGTTCTTCAATTTCTTTAACTGCTGCATTTGTATAGGTCATGCAGGCCACCTTAGCCGTGGGATTTTCAGCAATAACCTGACGGATAACCTGAACCAAAGAATAGGTCTTACCGCTTCCTGCGCCTCCACTTAACAAGAAGTTACGCTTGCTATCAATGCACTGGAAAATTTCTTGAACTTCCGGCTCTAATGTCAGTCTTTCTTCAACCATAGTAAACCTTCTTTGATATAAGCGGGTATTTCCCAGTTACTGAAATCAGCATCGCTGTGATAGAGAATGTCCAGGGCAAAGTGTGTTTTTTTCTTTATGCACTCAGCGGCCAGTTGATATGCGCCATGACCATTTTCAAAATGATGTTTATTCTTTAGTCCTCTAAAACCGGCTTTATTATCATTTACAAAATCTTTATTAACGTGAATGAACGCATCTTCAAAACTTCTTGCATGATAGCCTTTTTCCTCAATCTGATATACAATGCTCAGGTTGCCATCAGGCTGATTGATCCAAATACCATCTACCTTGTTAAATAGCTTATTTGACAAATTATACCCCTTCAAATCGTTTAAGCTCGGTATTATATATTCGTCAGCTAATGGTTCATTATGTTCATCCAGCTTTTGCTTTCTAAAGAAGAACCTAATTGCTTCATTCGAATAATCAACTCCTGTAGCCACCTCACACTTTTCTCCATCCCCATCAACAGAATCAAGGTCAGTAATGATAAGCGACTTTATTCCTAAAAAGTCAATGAATTTTTCAAAAATCTGGGAGTACGCACCAACCTCAATAATGGAAATATTCTGAGAAAGCAAGGGTAAGTGTTCGTCCTGTTCACCCGCTGCGGTAAGCCTTTTTTCTTCTTCAATATCCACCTTTCGCATAAGGGTAGGAACAAGTATCCGTTCGGTATCTCCTTCAATCAAAATTGCCTTATCCGCAAAGAAAATTTCTGCCCGGCTAATGGTGAGATATTGTTTCAGGAACTGGTATTGTGTAGTCTCCGCATCATATTCATCCTTCAATGTTTTCAGGTTCCGGGCTACTATCCCATTTTGGTTTTCCTTTCTTAAATACTTGATAGTATCAAAATCACTATCTGCTACAATATGGGCTGAATGTGTGGTAATAATGTATTGCAATTCCCTGTTTTCTCCATCTTCTCGTTTAATGCCTTCCTCAAGTAGTTTCTTGATGTTTTTAATGAAAACATATTGCATTTGCGGATGGGTATGGGCTTCCGGTTCTTCAATAAAAAGCAGGTTTATATCTGCCGGTTTCTTGTCTTTTTCACGTTTGAACTCATTAACAAGAATCTCAATTTCAAAGATCATGCTGATGAGGTTCATGTAACCTAATCCGTTGTAATGTTCTGGAAGATGATTATCCGCATCATGTTTATAAACAACCGTTGTATTTCCCTCAAGTAGTTCCCGGTGTTGAAGCGTAGATATTATTTCGATCTCTGATTCATTAATTTTTACACCACCAAAATCCTTCACCTTTTTTACGATACCATCAAAAAGAGTCTTGTAAATGCCACTTAAATGAGTATCTGTTTCGCTAAGTTTATCCTTGAAGTCCTCAACCGCTTTATTCTGCTCATCATTTGTTTCGGTACGCTTGTATATTCTGGATGTCTGACCGGAAAGTGTTTTGTCAATATCCTTATTAGCAACATCCCTTTTGGCACTGATGTATTTGAAGTTGATAATATCTGCAACACCTATTTTTTCGGTTTCAAGATCAATGGACGTATCCTCACTTGCTTTCTTTGTGGCTGGATCGAAGGCAAGCGAACGCCTACCCGTTTTAAAATACACCGCAAGATTGGACTTTAAGAAATCAGTTAGTGAACGAGGTTTGTATCCGTTCTTTTCCTGCTCTTTTTGTTTTTCATTTGCTTCAAATACCTTGAAATCATTCCTGAGACGGGTATAGCCATTATAGTCCAAAGTATAATCAAAGCCGAGTACAACAACATTGTTATCCGGGTCTAAATCCATCATCACACGGCTAACGTTGGACAGGTTGTCCATCTCTGTATATTCGATAAATAACCGAAGCCTTATTCCTAACCGTTTGTAGTCATCTTCGATTATAGCTTCTTCTGCTTCAATTTTCTCTTTAAGTGATTTTTTAAAATCAATATTAAAATCATCAAACGTGAATTTGGTTTTTTCCGAATGCCCCAAAAACTTATCGAGAACTGAAAGAATGGAGGTTTTACCGGTGTTGTTTTTTCCAATTACCAAGGAGAGTTCTTTTTCCAAGTCCATGGAAAAGTCTTTTAATAACCGGTAATTCTCTATTTCTATTTTAAATATTTTCATTTCAGTCCGTAATTTGTTGGTGCTCCATTCGCTGCTATTTTATTAGTTTTTCAAACGCCTTCTCAAAATCTGCTTTACGCTCCACTTCATTATAGAATGGCATTCCCCAGATAATGTATTCCTTGCCTTCCCAAAGCTGCTCAATACGGTGTTCTTCTTTCAGGACTTTCAGGAAACTCTCTTTCCATTCATCCGTTTTCAGCAGGTGGCCGCCTTTAGGTTCAATGAATATCTGGTAGTGAAATGCTTTTTTCGGGTCTTTTTGTACCAGGAACAGGACGAAGTCCGGTTCAATAGGGCGACCATCATTGAAGGTGTAAATTTTGAAATGCCGCTCGTTACGGACTAAATACACCTCATCATACTTGTTCTTTAACTGGTCGTACACCTTGTTGATGTAGCGGACAAAGTATTTTTCTTCTGATGTTCCGTAATTTTCATTGAACACATACCATTTTTTATCGCTCAGGTCAAGATGTAGGTTTTGATTAGTTGTTTCACCTTGCCCAATACCGTATTCTTTATCTCCGCCATCATCATTTGCAATGTTGAGGGTTTTGTCTTTGAATTTATCTTTGAGCATATAAGGTTTGAACTCTTTGGTACCTTTGTATTCCACCTTATCGGATTGGAGTGCAGATGCCAGTTTTTCCAACACCTTCACTGTAATTTCCAGTTTATGTTCCGGGGTAAGATTGTTCACGATTGCTTCTGAACCTTCTACCTCTACTTTTACTTTGCCCAGGTAATCATTATCAGAAATGAACAGAGACACGGATTCAAGGTTAGGGAGGTATTTTCTGAGGTTGTCGAAATGATAAAACTCTAACCTGTTTAATGCTTTGCGGATAATAGGCTGACCAAAATCTTTTATGTTATAGTCTTTTTGTTTCTTGCTAATAGATGTCTTTTCCTGCTTCTCAAACGCACCGGAAGATTTTGTATAGCCGGTGGCAAGGGGTACTTTATGTGTAGTATCAATGAAGCTTTTTGGGATGCTGAAAATATCCTCACGGTTATACTTCTTTTGCTCATTGAGGAATACGAAACCTGTTTTATAGAATGTGGTTTCCTGAAAATCCAGCTTCATTTTTAATTGCTTTTGCCGAACATCCTTTGCCTTGATTCCAATTTCTTCAAGTGCCGTGTGTAATTCATCTATGTATCGTGGATTGTATGCACTGTGATAGTATAGTTCCTCACAGATTTTCAATTCATGTTCTTCATCTTCATCCCTTACGTCAAATTTGCGTTGGTACAAGGGTTGGTCTGGTGAAAGCTGGAACGGACAGTATCTTGCACCTCTGCCAATGAGTTGCGCTTCCGACATGGTAGTTTTTCCGGGCTTACCTGCCTTTGCATCACGTAAATTGTACAGCCTTACTATATCAAAAAGGTTCAATACATCCCATCCCTCATTCAACTGGTCAACTGCAAAAACGGCTCTGTACTCATTGCGTTCATCTTCCAATGAATTAACGGCAATTTGTTTTTCTTCGCTTTCACTTTTACTATTTACAACAATACACTTGTCGTCTGAGAAATCTTCTTTCAGTTCGGCTGCAAGATTGGCAAGCGTGATGCCGTTTTCATTAAAATATTGAAAGGTATTTTGCAATACAGGGTCAAGGTTGGGATTGTTCTTGATTTTTTCAAGATCAGTTGCACTCAGTTTTTTCAGACGTTGCGAAAAATCCTCATAAAACGATTCACTTTCCTTGATGGTTTTTGATTTGAAAAGAATGACCGGTTTAATCAACTGACTGTGTTTTGCAAAAACTTTTAGCCGGAATTGACTCAGAATAATTGCCTGTATGGCTCTTTCAAAATCGTTAAGATCGGCTTGTAATACTTTTACTTCTTTTGAATAACCGTCTTTCCGGAACTCCTTTAGTGGGTAATCATAAATAATCTTGTCCCTGTATTTTCTTTCAATATCAGGGTTGTTAAGGTCTGCTGTTGCCGTAAATTCCAGTAGAATGTTGTCAGTGTTGGCATTGAATATTTTAGTTACCGTTTGCTCCCAACTTGTTACTTCAAACAATTCCGTTTGGCTAAGGTCGTTGCCTTTCTTTGTTTCTGCATTGATGTGGTGAGCTTCATCCGAAATGAGTACAATTTTCTTGTCCTCAAAATCTTCAAAGGTGATCGTATTTTCCTTTGGTGTATTCAAGCGCATGTGCAGCCCCTGAATAGTAGAAAAAACAATATTTATATCGTCCTGGTTAGCGGCTGAAAAATTATCCACTTCTTTAATGCGGATCTGTTTATCTCCGATCTGCACGGTATCGGCAAACAAATATTTTCCTGCGGTTACATTGAGGAAATTATCACGGGTTTTGTCAATAATATTGGTGCTGTTCACAAAGAACAAGAAATTATGGTAACCTTTCTCATACAAATAAAGCATAAGGCCAGCCATGACAAGCGTTTTGCCGCTGCCAGTTGCCATGTGGTAAAGCAATTGAGTTGGAACTCCTTTCGGGCGATTGGGATAATCTTCCAGATAGTACACAAACCTGCCAAAGGCTTCTTTCTGATAAGGTCGTTGTCCAAAACCGTCTTTCAGGTTTTGAAAAATGTATTCAGGACCTTTCTTTTGATAAAAGTCTTCACCGCCCAAAAAAGTGGCTCCCGTTGTCAGCTTACTATGTAGTTGTTCTTCTGCCATTACTTTAAGCTGTAAAATTGACGGTTCAACTTTTTATCATCTTCACTCACGTTAAAATCTTTATCGTCTATTTCAGAGTAATTAACGTAGAGCTGGTTTTTGTCAAGTAGTTCAATCAGAAATTGTTTCTGTTCGTCCAGCGTAAGCTGTTCAAATTCTGATTTATTTTCATTGATGGCTTTGGGATCAATGCGGTAGCTGATGAAACCTGTTTGTTGCATTTGTTGCCAAATCTTTTCTAACTCCTTCGTATTCTTCGCTACATCAATCTTGTCGGAAAATTCCGTGTTGGATTTTTTGAGTTCGGCATAAATGAAGGAGCCACCGCCTTTCCACTCTATTGCTGCACTTATACCGCCTTTTTCTCCACTAATAACTTTTTTACATCTTTCGGCAGCTAAATTTTCAGCATATTCTAATTGCTCACAAACGACAAATCTTCGTCCCATCTTATGGGCAACCGCTGCCGTTGTACCACTTCCTGCAAAAAAGTCTAATACCAAATCACCAGGATTAGAGGCAATGTGAATAATTCTTTCCATTAACCTTTCAGGTTTTGGTGTTCCAAAGGCGTTAATCTTTCCAAATAAACTATGTATCTCCTTTTTGGCTTCATCAGTGTGTCCTACCTCCTCAGACGGCCACCATGACCATGGTGCTACTCCTTCCACTTCAGATAAATACTTTATAGTGTTAGGCTGTGAATCTCCATTCTTGCCGAAATAAATTCTTCCTTCTTTTAGTAATTTTTCAAAAGTGGCTTTTGCAATTCCCCAACATCTCCCTTCCGGAGGAGTAAAAACTTTACCACCGGGGCTAACAATTTCATAAAACTGTTCAGGTGTTGCATGTCCAGCTTGTGCAGTCATTGGTATTGGACGCCAAGGACCTTTGGGATCGTTGTTTGGGTTTCGGTAAACTTTCTTTTGTTTATCTGTAATTCCTACTAAATTCCTTTGGTTTTTAAAAATGTCTGGCCGTTTCGCATAAACAAGAATATATTCATGTACATCTCCAATTGCTTCTCGATTTTCTCTTGAATATCTTTTTTGCCAAACTATTGATGAAATGAATTTATCGCGCCCAAAAATTTCGTCAAGTAAGACTTTAACATAATGGGCTTCATTATCATCTATAGAAACCCAAATGGAGCCAGTTTCTGAAAGCAGCTCTTTAGCAACTTCTAATCTGTTTTTTATGAATGTCAATAAAGATGAATGATTGAAGTTGTCGTTATAACCAAAACTATCTTCTCCTGTATTATATGGTGGATCCAAGTATATTAGATCAACTTTACCGGCATAGAGTTTTTTGACCGATTCCATTGCCAATAGGTTGTTCCCCTTAATGATAAGATTGTCCCGCATTGTAATGGCATCAACCTTCTGTTCACCTTTCTTATCGTAGCGTTTAAACTTGGTAAGCACTTTAGGAGAAAGGAGGCGGTCAATTTCATCCGGTGCAAGAGTAGTGTTCCAGAAAATTTCCTTCCGTTTCTGATCTTCTTTGGTTTGTCCACCTTCCAGCACACAATCTTTATAAGGCCATGCCAACACTACTTCTTTGGCTTCCGTAAGGTATTCGCCATTGGCCGTTAAGCCAATCTTGTTCTTAAATGAGGTGTAGCTATCGGGCAGAAACTGCTTGTTGGAAACGAACTTTTGAAACTCAACTTTATCAAATACCAACACGCCATCAACTTCCCGGAAGAAGTGTTTTTTGATGGATGCGTTTTTCAGCAGCAGCTTGATTAGGCTTTCGTCCAATGCCAATGCCAGTTCCACAATTTTGTTTTTCACCAGCTTGCCGTCTATCACCAGGCGTTTGTCTTGTTGCAGGCATTGGGTCAGTTCGTTTAGGATATTTTGCATGTTTATTTATCACTTTTTATTCGATGTTCGTATTTCAGTTGCTCTTCCACCACTTTCAATGCATTTGTTCCCTGATTTTCGTCTTTTACCAAGTCATAAATTTTATTAGCTAACCAAAGCGTTTCCAGTTCATTCAGTGAGATCCTAAATAACCTGCTTAATTTCTTTAAATCGTCTCGTTTCAGTTGTTTTTGGTCGTTCTCCACTTTGCTAAGGAAGCCTTCTCCTATTTCAAGTTTGGTTGCCAGTTCGCGTTGCAACATTCCGTTCATCTCACGGAGTTCTCTTATCTTTTGTCCAA
>JAGQZQ010000052.1 GCA_020435415.1 Flavobacteriales bacterium | reverse complement strand
CACTACATCATCACATCATCACATCACCACATCACCACATCACCACATCACCAAATCATCACATCATCACATCACCAAATCACCAATCGTCTCCACAGGTGCACCGCATGTTTTATTTTTGCAGGCATAGATCAGTGTGCGATCCTTTTTGAATTTCCCGGAAAGAAGGGGCAGGTCCGACTGTCCATCCTTTGTCCCCATTAGCAATGTATCCGGATCAAGTTGCTTGAAGGCTGTTTCAAGATGAACCATGGCGTCGCTGCCGGTAATGGCCACTTCAAATGGTTCGTTGATAAACCAGTTCAATATCACGGCCCAGTTGGCATGATAGGCCGGGTAGCGTATCACGTGTGCCTTCACCTGGTTCAGCATGCTTTCCGATCTGGTCAGCCATTCATACTTATCCAGATACCGTCCGAGGTTGTAAAGGTTTTTGGCCATCACCGAATTGGAGGCAGGGATCACGTTGTCGCTGATTTCTTTGCTTCGGTTTATCAGCGGGGGATCCAGATCTGATGTGTAGTAAAGCAGTGGACTTTCGTGATCACCAAAATGTATGAGTACATATTCTGTCAATTCATTTGCCCGTTGTATCCATTCTTCATTCAGTGTTACCTTGTAGAGGGCCACCCATGCATCAATGGTCAGGGCATAGTCATCAAGAAATCCGGGAATGGAACTTTTTCCGTTCTTATAATTTCTGAATAACAGTTCTCCATTCCACTGGGTATTGTGAATGAATTCGCACAGGGTGATCGCTTGTTGCAGGTAGGATTCTTCTTTCAGAACCTTGTATGCGTCAACCAGTCCCCTGGCCATAAGTGCATTCCAGGAGGTCAGCGTTTTGTCATCCAGTCCGGGTCTTGCCCTTGTGGATCTGGCTTCAAGCAAACGTTTCTTCCATTTTTCATCGGAAGCGCTGTTTGAAAGGTCAGCAGGGTCAAGGTGCAGGATGTTCTTTTCATGCTCCCAGTTTCCTTCCGTTGTGCAACGATATCGCTTGATGAACTCAGGTGTGTCGCTGCCTAGTATGCTTTCCAGTTCATCTGTGGTCCAGACATAATACCTGCCCTCCTCTCCTTCACTATCGGCGTCAAGCGAGGAAAAGCAGGTGCCTTCGGATGATCGGAGTTCCCGGTTGCAAAATGCGATGGTTTCCCTGACGATCCGTGCATACTCCTCATCATTGAAGAGCAGGAAGGCTTCTGAATATACACTGATAAGTTGTGCATTGTCGTACAGCATTTTTTCAAAGTGTGGCACCAGCCAATCTTCATCCGTGGAATATCTTGCGAAGCCACCACCGATCTGGTCGTATATCCCACCTGCTGCCATATGATCCAGGGTGGTCTTCAGAATGTTCTTTGCCGTTTCCTGTGAGTCCGAATGTCGGGTATGCCTTAGCAGGTAAAGCAATGTGGCGGGCATAGGGAACTTGGGGGCGCCGGAGCTTCCACCTTTTTCTCTGTCAAACGATGGGAGCCAGTTTTTAAACAATGCATGGAGGTCGTTTGAAGAATGTGCTGTTTCCTTTGTGACGTTGAATTTAATATTCCCGGTCTGTAAACCATCCGTCACCTGCTGTGCTCTTGTAATCAGTTCTTCTTTTTTCTCTTCATACATTTTCACGAAAAAGCGAAGAACATTGATCCAATCTTCTTTGCGAAAATAGGTGCCTGCAAAGATGGGGCGCCCGTCCGGGAGTGCAATCACGTTGAGCGGCCATCCGCCCTGCTGCCCCATGAGATGAACAGCGTCCATATATACCTGGTCGATGTCGGGACGTTCTTCCCGGTCAATTTTTATCGAAACATAGTGGCTGTTCATGACCCCGGCCACCTGTTCATTCTCAAAGGATTCGTGCTCCATCACATGACACCAGTGACAGGCGGCATAGCCTATGCTGATGATGATGAGCCGGTCCTCCTGTTGTGCGGTTTGAAGGATCGTATTGCTCCATGGATGCCAGTTAACCGGGTTGTGGGCGTGCTGTAACAGATATGGACTGCTTTCACCGATCAGGGCGTTGGTGTACAATGAAGTTGGTTTACTCATTCAGGCTCCAGTTGTAGTCCTGATATGTAATGGTTGCCCCTTCTTTCAGACCACCATCCGTATACTTGTTGATAAAGGAAACCACCCCTCCGGAGCTGGCAAAGTCTTCGGCATACCAATTGAATATCTTTGAAATGGTTGCCTTGTCGGTTCCGATAAGGTTCTGCGTTTTATCATTGATGAATGCACGCGTCTGTTCTTCAAGCTGGGCATGAAGCTGATTAGCGGTATAAGCGGCGTTCAGTAATGGTGGGCAGGATTTGGAGGCACAGTTGAGGGCGAAGTGAATGCGCGGATCGTGGAAGGCCTTCCTTAACTTTTCATGCTCTATCATGTTAAGCGAATATTTTTGTCCACCGATCTCAATGAACATGATATCCCAGGGTTTGGAGGATGTTGTTCCGATGTTATTAATGGATTTGACCGGATAATTGTCCAGGATAAGTTTTACGGTAAAGGCATTATAGGCGTTAATCCAGTACGCCTTTTGCTCATCATCCGACCATGTTGATGTCGGTGGATTTTCCGCAATGTATCGTAAGTAATCTTTTAACGGATCGATATGTGGCAACCATGCCTGGTAATTCACTTTTCCTTCGGCGCTGACGTACTTCTTCAGCAGTGCGTCCCACATGCTATGGGTTGGCAGCGGATTAGCAGAAGGCTGTGTGCCCCATGAAGCACTGACCAGCAACATGGCGGCGCATAGCAACGAGGGGATGATGCGTAATTTCATGTAAACGACTACGTGTAAATAAACTTTCAGCGTCTGAGCGGATGCGGTCTGGCAACCACCTCGCGAAAATAATCTACAAAAAACGCGCCGTTTTTGGAGTTTTAGTATACACCGCTTCTTTTTCTGGCAAACCACTCCAGGGTGAGTAGTAGAATAATCAGTGCCAGCAGCCAGGGTTTACTGATCAGGTCATCCAGTTTCTTGTCCTGAATAACAACCGATGCGATATCATCCCTGTTGCGGATCATATCCGGAAGCTTGCTCACTTGCGCCGGGGCGATTAACCCACCACCGCTTTCGCGGGCAAGGGCATAAAGCAGACCATGGTCTGCTTCGGTTCGGAGTCCCTCGGCCATCACTGATGTGATGGTGAATACGCCATCGCTCGTATGTGTTTTGCCTGCATGGCTTACCCTTGCATGATAGGTGTATTTCCCGGATGGGAGCAGTCCGGCGTTAAGCCGGTAGGCGTCGCTGGTTCTTGAAAATACATAGGAGTATGTTTTCTCATCCGGGCCCTTGATGTCTATTTTAACATCCGGATTGTTGATCAGTTCGTAAGCCTTGTTATATAGTTCGGCGTCAAGGGTGATGTATTCGTTTTCACTGAACCGGTGCTTGCTTTTGACCCTGAACAGACTGCGATCTTTCTTTACAGCAAGATACTGGACTGTTTTACTGATCCAGGTATCAAAAAAGGATTGATCGCCAAACTCAGCGAACTCCCTCAGCCTCCAGCGCCATATCCCCTCACCTGTTAACACCGCTGCCTTGTTGTCATTGGCCTCATGGAAATAGAATAACGGAACTTTTGTAACCACGTTCCCTACCCTTTGATGCATGGCAATGTGAATTTGTTCGGTGGCTACATAATCTCCGAATGGCGCAGTTAAGGGTGGAAAAATATTCATGCGGGAGATCAGTGCATCCACGGAAGTGAACAGGGAAAATGAAGATGACCATTCACCTGAGACCTGTGTCCCATCCTGACCTTTGGGCGCAATCTCAATGCCCTTGTTCAATTTGTTAAATGCATTCACGTTGGTCTGGTTGCCAACAATATACCATTGCGGGATTCCCTGGGTCGTCACCTGATCAATCAGGGTATTCATACGACCGGCATCGGGCGTTGAAGACGGAAGGTTGTGGAGTATGACCAGGCTGGCTTTGGTAACAGGTATGTTGCCTGCCATCAGCATTGTGCCACCGGCAAGGTCTTTGAGGAGGTGAACGGATACCTCATACTGGTCGTTCTTTTCCAGAGAAGACTTCAATGCTGCCATGTCCGGGTGCGGAGACTGCCCGATGATCAGAATTCGCTGACGGCTGTCTATCACATCTATGAAAACATCGGTGGTATTGTTTTCATAGGTAATCTCATCTTTGAGGCTGGTTAGTTTTAATCTTAGATGATTCACACCGATCAGATCCGCCGGTAAGGTTAATGTGACCGGGATAGTGGTTTCCTCATTTGAAGCGTTGAGGTTGGTGCCAAACAACTCCTTGCCATCCCTTGTGATCGTAAGGCGAAAAGATTCTCCGCTGCATTTACGTGCCATGACCACCACTTCCAGGGGGAAGTCATTGCCGAAGAAAGCAAGGTGGTTGAAGTTTACTTTTTTTATCAGAAGGTCCTTTCTGGTAATGGTATCGCCTAAAGCAACCGTGTACATCGGTGCATGCAGGCGTCGACCTGAGTATAGCGGATTCATGCCCTTATTCACAAGACCGTCAGAAGCGATAACCACCGCACCCACATTACGGTGATCAAACCGATCATCCAGTTCACGAAAGAGTTCGGACATATCTGTCTGAACCCCTTTGAATGTAGGGTTCAGTCCCTCCCGCGCCTGATCATCAAAAATAAACGTGCGCACGTCATAGTCACTGGCCAGGTCATCAGCAACTTTTCTATAAGCGGGTAAAAAGGTCTGGTTGTAGTAGGCTGAATCAACAGTCATCGTAAGCGATGAGGAATTATCCATTACCATCACCACAATGGGTCGTTCCCTGGATTCATGAATATTTTTGATCAAAGGACCAAGCAGGAAGAAACATAAGATGGTAACGGTAAGGAAACGGGCTATGGGAAACAGCCAAAGCATCCACCGTGGCGCATCTTCCAGTCTCTTTTCCTTACGATACAATGCCCAGGCATACGCCATACCTGCCAGTATGCAAAAGATGAGAAACCATCCCGGATATTCCGTAACGATGTTAATGTTCAAAGCAGGCAAAGCTTAGCCGGCAGGAATAACGATTGATCAATTCCTGAGGACATGTTCATAACGCAAAGATAGGGAATCAGGTATGCATGCCACCGCATACGCTCAAAACCTGACCGGTGACGTATGACGACATATCCGATGCGAGAAATAATGCGGCATTGGCAATCTCCGCAGTGGTTCCGCCACGCCCCATTGGAATGTCGGTAAGCCACGCTTTGATCACTTCGGGATCCAGTTCGCCGGTCATTTCAGTTTCAATGAAGCCGGGTGCAATGGCATTGCAGCGGATATTGCGCGATCCCAGTTCCTGGGCGATGGATTTTGTGAAACCATGAATACCCGCTTTGGATGCCGCGTAGTTTGATTGGCCGCCATTGCCTTCGATCCCCACAACAGAACTCATGTTGATAATGGATCCCTGGCGTTGTTTCAGCATGGGCCTCTGAACAGCCTTGGTAATATTAAAGACCGACTTCAGGTTGGTATTGATCACGGCATCCCAATTCTCCTCTGACATCCGCATGAGCAGACCATCCCTGGTAATGCCCGCATTGTTAACCACTACGTGGATTGTGCCGAATTCATTCACAACATCGTCGATCAGTTTTTCCGCTGCCTTAAAATTTGAAGCATCGGAATGATACGCTTTGGCATTCGGGCCACGTTCTTTCAGGGAAGCTTCAAGGGCGAGTGCCTTTTCTTCCGAAGATAGATAGGTGAAAGCTACAATAGCCCCATGGTCGGCAAAGGACTCAGCTATGGTTCTTCCAATTCCACGGGATCCGCCTGTTATCAGCGCCACTTTTCCTTCAAGCAATTTCATGGGTGCTACGTTGAAAATATTTCTGAATGTCACTAATTTCGTACTGGCGACAAATATATAAGAAAATGTCTCACAATAGAAAGTCAATCCGGAGTGGGTTTTTACACATGGCTCTTCCGGTTTTTTTTGTTTTGCTTGCTTTCAACTTTGCCTCACAGGCTCAAACCATTGAAATTGGTGTCAGGGGAACACTGAACTCCAACTGGCTTATCAACAAGAATATCAATAATCAGGGCAGTGAGCAGACCTACGCCGTGAGTTTCGGTCATTCTGCAGGGGTGATGGCTGGCTTCCTTTTAACAGATCATACCGAGCTCGCCGGGGAATTTCACCTGAACCGGACCATTCAGCGTTATACCGGCACGACCAGCGGTGGTGTGAAGTACGAATCGGAAAACCTTTTGAGCACTTATGAGATTCCGCTCATGTTCCGTGCAGTCAAACCCGGCATCGGTTATTTCGAGATTGGGGTACAGTATTCCATTGTGCGCAGTGCTTCCCATGAAAACAACCTGTTCCCCTATCTTGCCAATAATGGAATCACGACGGAAGACTGGGCTTCGGCTAATCTGGCGCCGGTCGTGGGCTTTGGTGCAGATATCGGATTGATCAGTCATTATCTGATTCTCAACATCGGACTGCGGGGGTCTATGGGGGTATTTGATATGAAAGGGACAGACGGCCTGGGTGTGGACCTGAGTGATCCATCAACCTATCCGGATTACCAACGCACCAATGCAGCTTCCGTGGGTTTGGTCTTAGGCCTGTCTACCCGCCTATAAATGATCCCCCACCCAAACCTTGAGGGTGTGTGAAAGAGGGTTGAAGTCTTTCAGCATCATCGGGATCATTTCCGGGCCGAGTTTCAGATAAAGCGGAATGAAGTTATCATGTCTTTCCTGCCATTGTCCTTCCGGGTAAAGTTTTCTTCGGAGCTGTTCGATCTGCTTCAAAGAGGTTTCATATTTCTTTTTGGCCGCCTTTTGTATCCGTGACTCGACACCCTCCAGTATCTTCATGGCCTTTTGTCCCTCTGCCCCTACCGCTTTTTCCAGGCTCTGGTCAATTTGCTTTGTATCTTCAGCGATCTTATCAAAGATTTCCAGAATGGCGTTTTTTGCTTTGCTGTAGTCTACTTCCGTTTCCGCGTTCTTCTCAAGCCACGTTTTGATGAGTGTCGATTCCTCCTTCAGGAGGTCATTCCATACGAGGCCAAGTTTTTCAAGTTTCGCAGCTGCGCCGGAATCAATCCACCATGCGGAATCCCGGAGGATCAGTGCAGGAAAAAACACATCACAATGGTCGAATACGCTCTTTAACTGCATCCAGTAGGCCACCTCTGCTCCACCGCCCACATACGCAATGTTGGGAAGAATCACCTGTTGATACAATGGTCGCAGGATCACATTCGGGCTGAAGTTCTCCGGTTGCTGACGGATCATTTCTGCCAATTCATTGGCTGTAAGTGATGGATGGTGTTTGCCGGCAGAATAATTGGCTGCTCCGGTTTCTTCCGGAGCAAGCACCCGTTCGCGGTCTCCCTCTCCTATGTAAAACAGATTTACAGGCCGCGGCGTTACCTGAAGCTTGTAGTATTTACTCAGTGTTTCCGAGGTTTGTTCAACAAGCTTCAGGCTTATACTGGTTGTTGCATCCTCTGCCATGATCCGGCTGAACTGATTTTTCAGGGAAGGATGGTCTGCATCCAGAATCACCAGGCCTTGATCTTTAAACAGGGAATGAACCCAATGCCTTGTGAATTGGGCCATATTATCAGATCTGGTTAAGGCGCTGCTGAATATTTCCTTTAATGCAATTCCATTGGCTTGATCACCCAGGGTGGTGGTGAGCTCATCCAAAACAGCGTTGATACCATTCAGTTTAAGCCTTCCTACCGGGCCGTGTGCGTCGGTCTCCCATGTGAGGGTTTTCCCAAACAGGTGAAAGGATCTGATCTCTTCGAAATCATGATCTTCTGTGGCCATCCAGAATACCGGTATGACCGGAACTTTCAGATCTTCCCGCAGTTGATGGGCGAGTTGGATGGCGCTGGTGATCTTATAGATAAAGTAGAGCGGTCCCCCCATCAGGCAAAGCTGGTGGCCAGTGGTGACGGTCAGGCTGGAAGGATGCATCAATTCGTCCAGATGCTTTTTTACGGCATGACTTGGTTGGATTCCTGATTCATCATACTGGGCCTGTATCGCTTCGACCAGCAAGGTGCGTTCGAAGCTGCGATTGCTGATGTCCGAAGCCGCCTGACGCAGGCCGTCCATATCCGGGCGGTAATTGTAAAAAGGTTGCAGCTGTGGACTGTTGGATATATAGTCCCTGACCAGCGGTGTAGGGTTATCCGTTTCAGCGATTGAAATGTGGTGGTGATTCATTCAGTGCAAATATACCAAATGCACCGAAGGCAAATGCTTCTATTACGTCAGGCGGGTTGGACAATGGTGCCGTAAAGGTCATATTCCCCGGCTTCATTTATCTTAACCATAGCAAAATCTCCGATTCGGGCGTATTGGCCGGGTGCGTGAATGATCACCTCGTTATCCACCTCCGGGCTGTCAAATTCCGTTCGACCAATAAAGTAGTCGCCCTCTGCCCTGTCGATCAATACCTTTAATGTTCGACCGATCTTAGCCTGGTTGTTTTGATGTGATATTTCCCGTTGTACTTCCATGATCTCCTCCACACGGGCTTCCTTCACCTCCTGGGGGATGTTGTCGTCCAGTTTGTAAGCATGGGTGTCTTCTTCATGGGAGTATGTAAAAATTCCGAGGCGATCGAAACGCATATCTGCCACCCAGTCTTTCATTTGTTGGAAATCCTCCTCCGTCTCGCCGGGAAAACCTGCGATAAGCGTGGTGCGTAATGCGATGCCGGGAACTTTTTCCCTGAATGTCTCGATCAGGCGCGTGGTCTTTTCCATCGTGGTTCCGCGGCGCATAGCTTTTAAAATGGGGTCGCTGGCGTGTTGCAGTGGTATGTCCAGGTAGTTGCAGATGTTTTCGTGCTTGTTCATCGTATCCAGCACATCCATGGGAAATCCTGTGGGGAATGCATAGTGCAAACGGATCCAGTCAATGCCTGTAACGCCTGCAAGGTTCTCCAGCAGTTCAGCGAGGTTTCTTTTTTTATAAAGATCAAGACCATAGTATGTCAGGTCCTGGGCGATCAACACCAACTCCCGGACACCTTGAGAAGCCAGATGAGCAGCTTCTTTCACAAGATCGTCCATGGGCCTTGAAACGTGCTTGCCGCGCATTTGGGGGATGGCGCAAAAGGAACATTTCCGGTCGCAACCCTCAGATATTTTCAGATAAGCGAAGTGAGACGGGGTAGTTAGCTGGCGTTCACCTATCAGTTCCTGCCGGTAATTCACCCCAATGCTTTTCAGCAATTGTGGCAAGTCGTGTGTTCCGAACCAATCATCTATTTCCGGAATTTCTTTGCGAAGATCATCTTTGTAGCGCTCGGATAAACATCCTGTGACCAGCACCCTGCGTACCTTGCCCTGCTTTTTGGCTTCAGCCATATTCAGGATGGTATCGATGGATTCCTGCTTGGCATTTTCTATGAATCCGCAGGTGTTGATGATCACGGTGCCTGCCTGGTCGAAGGCCTCGTCATGGGAAACATCCAGTTTGGCCGCTTTAAGCTGACCCATTAACACCTCGGAGTCGTAGGTGTTTTTGGAGCAACCCATGGTAATCACCTGAATCCTTTTTCCCGGCGGCTTGGCTTTCATAAAACGTTAAGGATTTTGTTCGAAGAGGGATGCGACAAATGCTTTGCTATCAAAAGCCTGCAGGTCTTCCTTCTTTTCTCCGATACCGATATACTTTACCGGGACCTGAAACTGGTCTGATATGCCAATGACCACACCCCCTTTGGCGGTGCCGTCAAGCTTTGTGAGTGCCAGTGCGTTTACCTGGGTGGCAGCGGTAAATTGCCGGGCCTGTTCAATGGCATTCTGCCCGGTGGATGCATCGAGAACAAGCAATACTTCATGAGGTGCTTCGGGTATCACTTTTTCCATCACCTTTCGGATCTTGGACAGCTCGTTCATGAGGTTGACTTTATTATGCAGTCGGCCGGCTGTATCAATGATCACCACATCTGCGTCTTTTGATACGCCTGACTGGACCGTATCAAATGCCACAGAGGCCGGATCGGCACCCATTCCCTGACTGACAACGGGTACGCCAATCCGTTCTGACCATATTTTGAGCTGATCCACTGCGGCAGCCCTGAAAGTATCTGCCGCGCCAAGCACCACCTGCTTGCCGGCCTGTTGGAATTGCCATGCGAGTTTACCGATGGTGGTGGTTTTTCCTACGCCATTCACCCCTACCACCATGATCACATAAGGGCGGTGTGGTAAGGCGCTGTCGAAGGTGCGGCTACCCTCGTTCTCATGTTCTGCAAGCAGGGATTGAATTTCCTCCCTCAGGATGTTGTTCAGTTCTGATGTGTTCAGGTACTTGTCGCGGGATACACGGCTCTCGATCCTTTCGATAATTTTCAGGGTGGTGGCCACACCTACGTCGGAAGATATCAGGATGGCTTCCAGCTCATCGAGCACTTCGGCATCTACCCTGGATCTTCCGGCAACAGCCTTGGATATTTTGGTAAACAGATTTTCCTTGGTTTTGGAAAGACCCTGATCCAGTGATTTCTTTTTATCCTTTGAGAAGAGACCAAACATGGTGGCGTTGGGAGTTGGATGGTAAATGAAAAAAGCCTTCTTCTCTGGAAGAAAGCTTTTTCAGTTCAATTTATTGAAAAAAGATTATCCTTCTTTTTGTTCGGTGTCACCTTTTCCTTTCAGAAAGTCATTGATATGGTCGTTGTGAACCACTTCCTCGCGAAAGGAATATGCGCCGGTCTTTGGTGATTTTACCATTTTTATCACCCGGGTAAAATCTTTACCCTGACCTGATTTCAGCGTTGCAACGGTTTTCTTTGCCATGAGTTCTTACTTAATTTCCTTATGTACGGTCATTTTCTTCAGCATCGGATTGAATTTCTTCAACTCGATTCTGTCCGGCGTATTCTTTTTGTTCTTGGTGGTGATGTAGCGTGATGTGCCCGGTACGCCGCTGTTTTTCTGCTCGGTACATTCAAGAATCACCTGAACCCTGTTTCCTTTCTTGGCCATGGTCTCAAAAATTAGAGGCGCAAAGATATATATTTTACTCTGAAAATCCTATGTGTCTATCGTAAATAGCATTGTTTGTCTGAAAGCCTTTGTGGATGGCTATTCTGTAACAATCAATCGTTCATGTGCCATTGCCCTCTCACCCTCAAGTACCGATATCATGTAAACACCCGGCGAAAGACGGATGTCATTTTGAATATTTAAGGTGTTATACGATCGCTCTTCAATCACCCTGCCGGTCATATCTGCAATCCGCAGCGTGATCATATCTCCTGACGTATAGTGGTTTGACTGGTATATCAGGTTAAAGGACCCGTGACTTGGGTTCGGGAATATGCGAAGATTGGCTTTTACAGCCGACGGCACATATGTTCCTACATCCACGCTGTCGATCACCCGAAAAAGATCCAATGCTCCTTCCACGATATGACCACCACCTCCGGCGGAATCGCTTACGGTAAAAATAAACTGCATGGTCGAGGTCAGTGTGATTGCGTCGGATAATCTGAATCCTCGTGGTACCCATGCACTCATGGTGGAATCGACCGTGATAATGTCGAGGACCTTGGTGTCCGTACCATTGTATACGCTAACGATCATGCTGTCATTGGGCGTTCCGCTTCCACTGCCATTGTAGAACCAGTAATGGTATAACAGAAATGGATCATTGATGGACAACCCGTCAATAACAGGTGATCTTAAATGTGTTGAGCCGTTATCCACATCATCGCTGCCTGCACTTCCTCCGCCGTTCCCGGTAATGTATGCCTGGTTATAACAGTCATTTTGTACATCCAGGTCAGGATTGGCTTCGTCGTTGCCGTTGGTCGTTCCCTGCGGCTCTCCGATTTCCCATATACCGGTGGTGGCATTTCCGCTTACCGTCCAGTTATTATCGAAAGTAAAATCGTCGTAGATGCCGTCGGGTAAAGCCAGTGATACGTTGTTGTTGGTAGAATCACAGAACTGATTCACGCATTCATTCACGTAGCCCCATTTTCCGGCAATGATGTTATATGTACCATAAACCAGATTGTTGACGGTGAAATTACCTGATGCATCGGTAACGGTATCAAAAACAAAGTCCTGGTTGGCGATCTTCACATCTGCACCTGGAATCGGGTTGCCGGAGCTCAGTTCGGTTACCTGTCCGCTAAAGGTGAAGTACCTTTTAGGTACGAGTTCGACGTGTAGATTGGTAACCACGCCATTGACGAGGTGCACGCCTTTAACGGTTTTGGAAAAGTAGGCCGGGTGTGAAAAGGTAACGTCATACGTGCCGGAGTCAGCGGTACCCGTTGCATATGTGCCGGTGATGCCCGTTACTTTTACAATGCCGGAGCTGACAATATCTACATCGGCCGAAGGGATTGGCGCTTTGGTGATGGTATCCTTGACGCTACCTTCGAGGTAGCATCCCCTTACATAGTTCGGGCCGTATATAAACAAGCCTTCGCTTACGTTTGATTCTATGATATTGCCACTGGGTAGCCAGGGATAAGCTCCCCAGGCGCCATTGTAACCACCGCCTGATTGAGGAGCCGAGTCGTAATGGCCAACCTCGATCGTATTGTTAGGCCTGCTGACATCGTGAATGGTGGTGCCGTCGTGATAGTAAGAGGTTACAATGTAATTATTGATGAAGTGGGTGTTGTGCACCGTTGTGTTGCTGCCGGGGTTAGATTGGACCTTGTCCACCATTTTGATGTTGGATAGATCGGAGACATCAAATGCACCGATAAACGCGTTTGATATCTCATCAGTGGTAAATAGGTAGCGATTGTTGTCGGATATCCATGCATTGTGAGCAAAAGCTCCGGGTGTTTGTTGTGTGGCCAGCTCTACGGGATTCGCTTTATCAGACACATCGATCACGGAAAAGTAGCCGCCGTAGATGGCGGATCCCCAAAGCGTATCTCCACGGACCATGCCATCATGGAGGTAATATGTTCCGAAGTTTCCGGCGTATGTAGGCGCTTCGGGGTCATTGTTCAGGTCCAGAATGAGGGCGCCTCCTCCTCCCTTGTTCGATCCGAACACATAGCAGAACCCGTTTTCATCTATGTAGAGATTATGTGCTTTCTTAAAATGAGTGGTGTCTTTGATCACCTTTGGCGCCGGACTAACTGAAGGGAGATTGCTCAGGTCGATGATCGTAAGACCATCTCCTGTCTCGTTTGTGATGTAGGCATGCTTGTTCCAGGTTTTCAGATCTCTCCAGGTTGAACTGGCTCCGGATGCGAAATAGAGTTCATTGGGATTGGCCGGATCGGTAATATCAACAATGGAAACACCATTTCTTACACCCACCAGTGCATATTCTTTCCCGCCATCTGCATACCCCCAGATATCGCTCAGGTTCTGACTGTAGGTCAGTTTTCCGAGAAGATTCATGTTTTTGCTTTGCTGGGCAAAGGATACAGAACAACCCAGCCATAGTATGGCTACCGTAAGTAAATGTTTCATAAACTGCTACGCTTTAGAATGAAAATAAGATGCCGCCTGGGGAGTACGTTATTAGCAATATCGCAAGAAATATGTCAATAATCAAATGGTTAGACTTGCTTCCTGACCCTTCTGTCTACCAAATGAGTCAAAGGTAAGACGGGGGTGTCGTTGTTGCTGATCAATGGAAGATTCCCTGAAATACAGTCGTCGTTGGTCCGAATGTTAATTTCTTTTTTTCATTAATCGGCCTGCCCTTTCTATTTTAGCTTTTTGAAAAGGCGCATAACACATGCTGAAAATCAGGATGTTTAGGCTTCTCCTAAGTAAAATATGATTCTATGAAGTTTTTTATTGACACTGCGAACCTGAATGAGATCAGAGAGGCGCAAGACCTGGGTATACTTGATGGCGTAACCACCAATCCATCACTGATGGCAAAGGAAGGTATAAGTGGTGAAGAGAGGGTTACGAAGCACTACCTGGATATTTGTGAAGCGGTGACGGGAGATGTCAGTGCCGAGGTGATCTCCACTGATTTCAAAGGCATGGTTGAAGAAGGTGAAAAGCTGGCGGCATTGCATCCTCAGATTGTAGTGAAAGTGCCGATGATCAGGGATGGGGTCAAAGCCATCAAATATTTTTCCGATCATAACATTCGTACAAATTGCACCCTGGTGTTTTCTGCTGGCCAGGCATTGTTAGCCGCCAAAGCAGGCGCAACCTATGTGTCTCCGTTTATCGGAAGACTGGATGATGTGGCCACAGATGGTGTAGAGTTGATTCAGCAAATTGTTCACATCTATAACAATTATGGTTATCCGACTGAAGTTCTGGCTGCATCCATCCGTCATACCATGCACTTGATCCAATGTGCGGAAGCAGGCGCAGACGTGGCAACCTGCCCTGCCAATGTGATATTGGGACTGCTTAAGCATCCGTTGACCGATATCGGACTGGAGAAGTTTCTGTCGGACCACCGCAAAGGATTGGAAAAAGCATCATCATCGGTTTAAGACAAGGAAAACTCGCACTACATGCTGCTCGAAATTCACCCAGACACCCCGGATACACGCAAGGTCAAGATCGTTTGTGAATGTCTGGATGACGGGGGTACAATCATCTATCCAACTGATACGGTATATGGCATGGGTTGTGATGTTTCCAATGCCAAGGCTTTTCAGAAGGTGGCACAATTGAAGAATATCAAGCCAGACAAGGCGCAGTTCTCAATTATCTGTTACGACCTGAGCCATCTGTCTTCGTACACGAGGCATGTGGATAACGTCACCTTCAAGGTCATGAAACGTGCGCTTCCAGGGCCTTTTACATTTATCCTTCAGGCAGGAAGTAACCTCCCAAAACACTTCAAGAATAAAAAGAAGACCATCGGCATCCGTATCCCCGATCATCTGATTCCAAGGACGATCGTACAGGAATTGGGGCGACCAATCGTTACCACTTCTGTTCATGACGATGATGAGATCATCGACTATACGACCGACCCTTATGAAATCCACCAGAAATTTAAAGACAAGGTGGATATTGTCATAGATGCCGGCTTCGGCCAGAACCGTGCGTCAACAGTGGTGGATTGCTCCAATGGAACCTATGAAGTGGTACGTCAGGGTATAGGACGGTTAGAAGATATTCTGTAGACGTTCAGTAGGGCGTTCCCGTTATTTCGTCGATTCACTGACACCTTTTCTCATCCTTCACGTAAAGTCAACCAATACGGATATGCATTCATTCTAACAACTTATGGAGGTGAAGATAAGTTATGAGTCAACATTACGTGAATTTAGAGGCGTATTACATAGAAGGTAAGAAGTATGTGAAGCTCGCTTGCCATCCTGATGATACGACCAGGGAAGAATTAAAACAGATCAATGGATGTCGCTGGGACGATGGTGTTCAGGGATGGATATTGGAACACAGCCGGGAAGCCCTGAGCAGTATATTTCGCATTTTTCACAAGAAAGCCTGGGTTAACACGGATGGCCTTTTTGCTTGATTTGTTTGTTGTTAATCAGCGATATACATTGTTTTATATCAAGTACCGGAATAGATCCGGTCGATCATTGATGTATTCATAAATGAAGTTCTTGTCCTTCATCCGCTGAATAAGCGGTTCAAAATCCTCCGGTCGTTGTAATTCAATACCAATGAGCGCCGGCCCCTTTTCTCTGCTATTCTTCTTGGAGTATTCGAAATGCGTGATATCATCACCTGGTCCCATGACTTCAGTGACAAACTCTCTGAGGGCGCCTGATCGTTGCGGGAACCTGATGATGAAATAGTGCTTCAGTTTTTCGTAAAGCAATGACCTTTCCCTGATCTCCTCTGTACGCGTAATGTCGTTGTTGCTTCCGCTTACCACACATACCACCGTTTTGCCCTTGATCTTATCGGCGAAAAGTTCCAAAGCGGCTATTGACATGGCGCCGGCAGGTTCCACCACAATCGCCTCTTCATTGTAAAGACGAAGTATTGTTGAGCAGATCAGCCCTTCGTGGATGGTGATCATTTCATCCAATACATCCTGGCATATGCTGAAGGTCTTATCCCCTACCTGTTTAACGGCCGCGCCATCCACAAATCGTTCGATGCGGTCAAGTTTAACCAACTCACCCCTGTCAAGGGACGCCTTCATGGAAGGAGCACCTTCCGGTTCGATTCCCACAACCGTTGTTTTCGGGCTTAATTGACGAAACACGCTTCCTACCCCGGCAGCCAGCCCTCCTCCGCCTACCGGCAGAAAAAGGTAATCGATGGGTTCCTGTGCATCTTCCATAATTTCCATTCCCACGGTTGCCTGCCCGATAATGACATTTTCATCATTGAATGGGTGAATGAAGGATTTGTTCTCCTTTTCAGCAAACAAGAGGGCTTCACGCTGGGAATCATCATAAGTGTCACCGATCAATCTAACCTCGATCCTGTCCTTGCCGAACATCTTCACCTGCCGAATTTTTTGTCTAGGTGTCGGTGTTGGCATGAAGATGATCCCATCCACACCTAACTTCTGGCACGCATATGCAACACCCTGCGCATGGTTTCCGGCACTGGCGCAGACAATCCCGTTTTGCAATTCGGATTTGGACATGCACGCCATTTTGTTGTACGCTCCGCGAATCTTGTATGACCTTACCACCTGAAGGTCTTCTCTTTTCAGGAACACCTTGCACTGGTAGCGTTCAGACAGGTTGTGGTTCAGCATCAATGGAGAATGCATAACCACGCTGTTCAGCCGGAACTGTGCCTCCCGAACTTGTTCAAGAGAGATCAGTTCCGGCTTAACTTGCGTTTTTGTTTGTGACATAAAATTATGATTGTCGCTCCGGTCTCAGCTTACGAACCTGAGCTCCGGCTTGCCACATTTCGGATTCGTGAAGCTCCTTAAGTTCTTCCGCCAGCTTGTCGCGGTAATCAGTTTTTTTGTTGGCTTCGATGACCACTTTAGCTTCATTACCTGAGGAGACGCTGTTGTATAGTTCATCGAATACAGGAGTAACAGCTTCTCTGAATTTATGTCTCCAGTCCAATGCACCACGCTGTGCGGTGGTAGACGTATTGGCATACATCCAGTCCATTCCGTTCTCGGCAACGAGGGGCATGAGACTTTGTGTGAGTTCTTCGACAGTTTCATTGAACGCTTCCGAAGGAGAGTGCCCGTTTTTACGAAGCACATTATACTGCGCTTCGAATACACCGGCCAGTGCGCCCATGAGGATGCCTCTTTCTCCGGTAAGGTCGCTGAACACTTCTTTTTTGAAGTCTGTTTCGAACAGGTAGCCGGAACCTACACCTATGCCTAGTGAAACGACACGGTCTTTTGCTTTTCCGGTAGCATCCTGATAGATGGCATAACTTGAGTTAAGTCCCTTGCCCTCGAGAAACAAGCGGCGAAGGGATGTACCAGAACCTTTAGGGGCAACAAGGATCACGTCCACATCTTTTGGAGGAATGATGCCTGTTTGTTCGTGGTAGGTAACACCGAAGCCATGTGAAAAGTAAAGTGCCTTTCCGGGAGTCAGATGTTTCTTAACGGTAGGCCATAAAGCGATCTGGCCGGCATCCGACAACAGGTACTGTATGATGGTGGCTTTTTCACAAGCCTCTTCGATGTCAAACAAATCCTTGCCTTCCACCCAACCATCGGCGACTGCCTTCTGCCAGGTTTTGGAATCTTTCCGTTGTCCTACAATGACGTTGAATCCGTTGTCTTTGAGGTTCAGGGATTGACCGGGACCTTGTACGCCGTAGCCTATCACGGCCACAACTTCGTCCTTCAGCACTTCCTGTGCCTTTTCCAGAGGGAATTCCTCTCTTGTGACTACGTTTTCTTCTACTCCGCCAAAATTGATTTTTGCCATTTTCTTATGGTATTTATGGATTAATAAAACGATATAACTTCGAATTGAATTGGTTAATCATATGCTTCGTCAAGCTCCCTTAAATAGGCACTCAGTGCCATAATGGGTCTTGAAACAGAAACCCGTCCGGATCGAACGAACTGTAAGATGCCGTATTCGGATAGGGCTTCATATAATGCTTGTGTTTCTGACTTGTGGCCGGTTTTTTCAATCACCATGAAATCGGGTTCTACAGTTAGAATGCGGGCGTTGTTATCCCGGATCATCTTTTCAAGATCCTTGCCGTTCGACAAGCTTTTGGTTGGAACTTTGTATAACGCGATTTCCTGATGAATGATCTCATCTGTTTCGTGAACGAAGGCCCGGAATACCTCCACCACTTTCTCAATTTGTTTCACGATGCGTTCTACCTGATCCTTCTCAGCAACGACGACAATGGTAAAGCGATGTATCCCTTTGACCTCAGATTCGGATACAGTCAGGCTTTCGATATTTACCTTGCGGCGGTTAAAGATGATGGTGATCTGATTTAACAGCCCGGCAAAATTCTCGGTATATACGGATATGGTAAATTCCTTATTCATGATTGGTTACTTTTCTAGTTTGATTTCATCCAGGCTGGCTCCCGCCGGTACCATTGGAAATACGTTGTCTTCCTTCTCCACCATTACTTCAAGCAGATAGGGCCCGTCATGCTGTAACATGGTATCGATGGCGCTGCCCAGGGCATCTCGTTCGGATACTCTGCTGGCTTCTATGCCAAATCCTTTTGACAGACTTACAAAATCAGGGTTGGTCATTTCTGTGAAAGAGTATCTCCTGTCGAAGAACAACTGTTGCCATTGACGAACCATTCCCAGGAAGTTGTTGTTGAGTATGACCACTTTCACTGCCGCCTTGGTTTGGAAGATGGTGGCCATTTCCTGCAATGTCATCTGGAATCCGCCATCGCCAATAATGGCGATCACTTCCCGGTCGGGTCTGCCGATCTTAGCTCCCAGTGCCGCAGGAAGTGCAAAGCCCATTGTTCCCAAGCCTCCCGAGGTAACATTGCTATCCGGTTTGCGGAACTTGTAGTATCTGGCGCCGATCATTTGGTGCTGACCAACGTCTGTAACAACTACGGCTTCTCCGGCGGTTTTTTCTGAGATCAGGTTTACCACTTCGGACATTTTAAGCTCCTCTCCGTCAGGATTGAGGGCCTCGCGTACTACCTTCTCCTCTTCTATTGCGTCACACTTTCTGAATTCATTGACCCAGTCTGCGTGTTCATTTTTATTCACCATCGGCAGCCATTGCTCCAGAACCGCTTTGGCGTCACCCATCAGGGCTACATCTGCCTTCACGTTTTTGTCTACCTCCGCGGGGTCTATCTCGATGTGTATCACCTTTGCCTGGCGTGCATATGTGTCAAGTTTTCCTGTTACCCGGTCATCAAACCTCATTCCCACGGCAATCAGAACATCGCATGCCTGGGTGAGGATGTTGGGGCCGTAATTGCCATGCATTCCAAGCATGCCAACATAAAGCGGATGGTCCGGGGGAAATGCGGAGAGACCTAGCAAGGTAGAAGCTACCGGTATTCCGGCTTTCTCTGCCAGTTGTACGAGCGCATCAGTTCCTCCGGAGATCAGCACCCCATGACCTGCCAGGATGTAAGGCTTTTTAGCTCCGTTCAATAATTCGGCTGCTGCCTTCAATGCACCTTCCTTGATTTTAGGGACAGGCACATAACTTCTGACGCGGTTGCAAGGCGTATAGGTAAAGTCAACCGATCCGAACTGGGCGTCTTTCGTGATATCCACCACCACCGGTCCGGGACGTCCGCTTCGGACGATGTAAAATGCTTTTGCGAGTGCATCTGCTATCTCCTCCGGTTTGGTGACCTGAAAGTTCCATTTGGTAACAGGCATTGATATCCCGATCACATCTGTTTCCTGAAAAGCATCTGATCCAAGCAAGGAAGATGGGACTTGGCCGGTAATGCATACCATGGGTGTTGAATCAATCTGTGCATCGGCAATACCGGTGATCAGGTTGGTGGCGCCCGGACCGGACGTTGCAAAGCAGACGCCCACTTTTCCGGTGACCCTGGCATAACCCTGAGCTGCATGCGTAGCACCCTGTTCGTGCCTTACCAGGACGTGATTGATCTTGTCCTGAAAATCATACAAGGCGTCGTAGATGGGCATGATGGCTCCACCGGGATATCCGAAAATGGTGTCCACGCCTTCTTGCAACAGGCTATGGATTACCGCCTCAGATCCTGTCATGGTCGTCTTTTTCAATTCTTGTGCTGGCTTATCTTTGGTTTGTGTCAGTGTCATGGTGATGGTGCTTTTATTAAAGATCGGTCACGCAGCCTTCGGAGGCTGTAGAAACCGATTTGGCGTACTTAAATAATATTCCCTGTTTATGGGTTGGTTTGGGTGCATTCCACTTTTCTTTTCTCTTTTGGAGTTCGGTGTCACTTAGTTTTACACTCAGTTCGTTGGTGTCCGCATCAATGACAATGGTGTCGCCATCCTCCAATAGCCCTATGGCGCCGCCTACGGCTGCTTCCGGCGTGATGTGTCCTACAACAAAACCGTGGGTACCTCCCGAAAAACGTCCATCGGTGATCAGCGCTACGTCTTTACCAAGACCCGCGCCCATGATTGCAGAGGTAGGCTTCAGCATTTCAGGCATACCAGGGCCGCCTTTAGGACCTTCATAGCGTATAACCACCACATCACCCTTTTTGACCTGTCCGTTCAAAATACCGTCATTGGCTTCGTACTCACTGTTAAAGACTTTTGCCTTCCCTTCAAATCGCAATCCTTCTTTTCCGGTGATCTTTGCAACAGCACCGCCGGTGGCTAGGTTTCCGAAAAGTATCTGAATGTGTCCTGTTTTCTTAATGGGTTGATCCATGGGGACAATCACTTTTTGCCCTTCGGTCAGGTCAGGCAGATTTTCAAGGTTTTCTGCAATGGTTTTTCCGGTAACGGTCATACAATCGCCATGAAGCATGCCTTCTTTGAGAAGCAACTTCATGACAGCCGGCACACCACCAACCAGGTGAAGGTCTTCCATGAGGAACCGTCCACTGGGTTTCAGGTCTGCGATGAATGGGGTCTTGTCGCTGATCCGTTGAAAATCATCAAGTCCCCACTTCAACCCCGCAGCATGTGCGATGGCAAGAAAATGTAACACCGCATTGGTGGATCCGCCGAGAGCCATCACGGTTGTTATGGCGTTTTCAAATGATTTCTTATTTACAATATCAGAGGGTTTGATGTCTTTTTCAAGCAGAAGGCGCATGGCTTTACCAGCGGCCACGCACTCTTTGATCTTTTCGTCGGATGTTGCGGGATTGGATGAGCTGTAAGGTAGGCTCAAACCAAGAGCTTCGATGGCGCTTGCCATTGTATTGGCTGTGTACATGCCGCCACATGCACCGGCGCCCGGGCAGGCATTGGCGATGATGCCTTTAAAGTCTTTATCATCAAGTTGGCCTGCCAGTTTCTCACCGAGGGCCTCAAAAGCGGAAACCACATCAAGTTTGCGGTCCTTGTAGCAACCGGGAGCGATGGTCCCACCATAAACCATCACAGCGGGACGGTTCAGTCGGCACATGGCCATGACAGAGCCCGGCATATTTTTATCACACCCGACCACGGCAACCAATGCGTCGTAGCCCATGGCTCCTACCACGGTTTCCATGGAATCGGCGATAATGTCCCGGGAAGGAAGGGAGTAACGCATACCTGGCGTTCCCATTGAAATACCATCGCTTACGCCGATGGTGTGAAATATCAGACCGATCAGATCTGCTTCCCCGGTACCTGTCTTTACATGCTTTGCCAGGTCATTCAAGTGCATATTGCAGGGGTTTCCTTCATACCCTGTGCTGGCTATACCTATTTGAGCTTTGGCAAGATCATCATCGGTAAGTCCGATGGCATGAAGCATGGCCTGAGCGGCAGGCTGGGTGCTGTCCTGGGTAAGGACGCTACTGTACTTGTTTAATTCTTTTGACATTTTAAACGGAATCTGGGATAATTTTTTCTGAGTGAGTAACCATTTGACGATACTTATTGGAGATAAGGAACCCAAGTGAGTCCTTCCATTCCAAAGGGTATATAGTGTCGTCCAGAGATAGTATGCCTGCGATTTCAGCAGCTGTTCCCACAAAGAATGCGCTATCAGCCTGCTTGGCCTCTTCAGGCAGAATTTCCTTTTCCTGAACAGGTATATGTAACTCCCTGCATATTTCAAATACGGTTGTTCTTGTGATGCCTGGAAGTATATTGCCTTTGGAAGGGGTGATCAGGTGACCGTCCTTTTCGAAAAAGATGTTGGCTCCGGAACCTTCGGCGACCAATCCCCTATTGTCCAGCAAAAGCGCTTCGTCAAAATTGTTTGCTTTTGCTTCCTGGGTGGCAAGTATGGAATTTACATAGTGCCCGCACACCTTGGCTTCTACATGACAAGATTTGGGATTGGGCCTTTCATATGAAGAAATCATAACCCTGGAAAGTGTGTCTCCAAGGTATCTTCCCCAGTGCCATGTTCCCATCATAATGTGACTGTCAGAAGCTGGTGTCAGGCTCATGTTCTCGCCGGCAAATACCAGTGGACGGATGTAAGCATCCTTTAAATTGTTTTTTCTGATGAGTTCATAAGCGATTTCGATCAACTCATTTACGGAATAAGGACATTGCAGGTGCATCTTTCCGGCGCTATACAAAAGCCGATGAAAATGCGCCGCGGCCTTAAATATATGTGGGCCGGCAGAGGTTTGGTAGGAACGTATTCCCTCAAACGCACCGTTGCCATAGTGCAAAGACTGACTGAAAAGGCTGGCGCGTGTGTCGGACGCCTTTACGAATGATCCGTCATAAAACAGGATGGTATCTTCCGTATAATACATAGTTGATCCGAATTTATTTTCAACTTAATTACAAAGGTATTTCCAGGAATTTCCCCGGGATATTTTAAAAAAATCAACTTTACGATATTCAAAACACATATTTAACGATTTGTCTCCTTTATTTAAAAGGCTCTGTTCCTATTTTTAGATTGTATTCAAATAAAAAGGGCCACTCTGCTGAGAATGGCCCTTTCGATCTATATTGTATCTGCTGTTACACCATTCTCATTGCAGGCGAGGTAATAATGACCACGCTAATGACTACGATGAGAATAATGATGTTGTTCAGTTTCATAAGTGCTTTTGGCAACTGTTGGATACAAATGTACATGAACCCAGATTATGCATTAGAATATTGAAAAGGTGGTTCCAGCCGTTCGGTTTTTTCGAAAATATGCTCCAGAAAGTGCCTTCGTTTTCCCTCTGCCGAT
>JAGQZQ010000051.1 GCA_020435415.1 Flavobacteriales bacterium | reverse complement strand
ACCTCTATTTTCTTATCATCTGGCATCTTAATCTAAACCTTAAACTTTGAACCTTAAACCTTAATCCGTCCAAACCGGAACTGTATACCTTTGCCTTATGGACTTTCTTCAACTACCCTCACCCGTTATGCGTATCGAGCGACCTGCATTTGAGCGTGCAGGCATGGAGGTGTGGATGAAGCGTGATGACCTCATTCATGAGGAGATATCCGGCAATAAGGCCAGAAAGCTGCTTCCTGTGTTGAACGATTTTCCGTATTCGGGCAAGACCGGAATCCTTACGGTGGGTGGGGCCTACTCAAATCACATCGCCGCAGTTGCAGCAGCAGGAAGGGAAATGAATATCCCCACTGTGGCCGTTATTCGCGGCGAAGAAGCGGATCATTTAAACCCCACCCTTAGCTACGCCACGCAGCAGGGTATGAAGATCACGTATGCAGATCGGGATACGTACCGCAGATACCGAGATGATGCGACTTTGCTTGTAAATAAGTATCCGGATCATTACCTGATTGCGGAAGGGGGGAAAGGGGTAGCGGGCGCCTTGGGTTCTATGGCCATCCTTGAAGAAACAACCAATGACTATGACCTGGTGACTGTTCCATGTGGAACCGGGACGACCCTGGCCGGATTGATATTGTCGGCCTCAGAGGGCACGAAGGTAACCGGATTCGCCGTCTTCAAGGAAGCGCCATGGATGGTTGGAGACGTTCAGGAGATGTTGGATGAGGCGATGCCAGGCCTGGGTTTCGAGAACATATCATGCACATGGGAGGTAACGACCCACGATCCTTACGGTGGTTATGCGAAGTGGACCCCTGAACTTTTGGAGTACATCACCTCGTTTTATGACAGTACAGGTGTGCTTCTGGACCCGGTCTATACCTCCAAAATGATGCTTGGGTTGGAGAAAAAAGCGTTATCCGGCTTGTTGCCAGAGGGTATCCGGGTGCTGGCCATCCACACCGGTGGACTACAGGGATGGCTAGGCTTTGAGGAGCGGTGGGGCATTCGTCGCCCGGACAAATGAACAATGCCCTGTGAAAAACCTGATCTTTGCCGGTCTCCGGAGGCACTCAGGCTGTCGTAATTTTATGGGTTATGAAGAGGATCGGATCATATATCGTCTTTTTTTCTCTGATGTCACTGGCATTTTCCGGAGTGGCAGGTCAGCAGATGACGGCCAACGATTACATCGAAAGATTCCGGGATATGGCCATAGCCAACATGAAGGAGATGGGCGTACCTGCCAGCATCACCCTTTCCCAGGGCATGCTCGAGTCAGGCAATGGCAACAGCAGACTTGCCGTCAAAGGCAACAATCATTTCGGGATCAAGTGCCATAGCGACTGGAAAGGAAAAACCATCCATGAGAATGATGATTCGCGGCATGAGTGTTTCCGAAAATATGATTCCGTTCAGGAGTCTTATCATGATCACGCCGCCTTTCTGAAGAATAAATCCCGCTACGCCTTTCTCTTCGATCTGCCCGTTACCGACTATAAAGCATGGGCACACGGACTTAAAAAAGCGGGATATGCCACGAATCCGCAATATGCCCAGCGTTTGATCAGGATCATAGAAGAGTATCACCTTTACGATTACGACGTGGGTGTGGAAGTCCCCAAAAAAGAAACGGACGTCGTGGTGATCAAGACAAACCAGAAAGAACCGGTACGTAAAGACAAAACACCGGCCCGGAAAAAGCGGAAGATGGACGGGGAGGGTAGCGCCATTGTCGGGGAAGTGGGTCTTTCCGCCCAACGCGAGGTGGCATACAACAACCATACGCCGTATGTGATCGCCAAAAAAGGAGATACCTTTTACCGGATAAGCAAGGAGTTCGACATGGACCTCTGGCAGATCCATAAGTACAATGATTTTGAAAAGGATCATGTCCTTAAAGAAGGGGAGAAGATTTACATCAAGCCCAAGCGGAGAAGGGTACCGGAAAGCGCGCATATCGCAGTGGCCGGAGAAACCCTGCATGACATCTCCCAGAAATACGGCATTAAGCTGAAACATCTGGCCCGGTATAATAACTTCCAAAAGGATGAGGTGCTCAAGGAAGGGCAGAAGGTGCTTTTGAGGAAGCCGAGCTGAGGTTAATCCCTATTAAAGTTTTCCGGGAGGTTGTGGTTTCAAGGCACGGATTACAAATCCGCGCCAGCTTAGGGTTGCAAATCCGTGTGAGCCACGAGCGCTTTTGACGATAAATCAACTCAGTGATCTGTGTGTGTTCTCCTAAAACTCTGTGTTAAAAAAGATTTATCACAGAGAAAAATGAAGAGACACAGAGTTCACAGAGAAGGGTGCTTTGCTAAGGTCCCTTTCCAGCAGTTGCTAAAACGAAATGATCAGAAAATATCCATACATATTGTTGCTACTTTTTGTGGGCATATCCCATGCCTATCCCAAGGGCATTGGAGGAACATACCAATTGTGCATGACCATTTTGGATGACGCTACAAAATCACCATTGTCTAACACGGTATTGGTCATGAATGGAGATACCGTTAAAACAGATGTCAATGGAAATATTGTGTATGATGTGAAATGGGAGACTGCCTGCGGGTTCAGACTTAATATAATTCAACGGTGGAAAGCCAGTAATAGAATGAACCCAAAGTATATTCTGATAACCAAAGACGGCTGTTCAAAACAAATTAAGAATAGGTGGAGGAAATATGGTCGTCGGCAGCATGGTAATTCAGGTCGCAAACCTTATGAGGTTCGTATTTCCTGGTGTACATGAAACCTTCACTTGTCGCTCCTTAGCTATACTATCCCCGGTCACTTCATATTAACTCTGTGATCTCCGTGCGTTCTCCAATGCTCTGTGATAGGAAAAAGGATTTAACACAGAGGTAAAATGGAGGCACAGAGCTCACAGAGCGTAGGGCTTTGAATCGTTTCTTGTTTCAAAGTTTGCCGGTGGATGGATTCATTGTACGAGTTAATTTTAAATCCGTTAGTAGGGCTAATTTTGGAATGCCTTCCGGCATAGGGCATGGCAACCGTTTACGGTAAATATTCGTTAACTTTGTTTAAAAGCAGTCCACTATGGATCTACAGGCAGAAATCAAATGGCTCAAAGCGGAATTGGATAAGGTCAAAGACCCTTCATTTATTCATGTGATCAAATCGCTGTTTAGATACCGGAACGGGCAATTGGAAAATGACTGGTGGGATGAGATCAGTGAAGAAGAAAAAGGGGAGATCGAAGAAGGGATTAGGCAGGCAGATAAAGGAGATGTCATTTCGCATGCCCAAATGAAAGACAAACACAAGAAATGGCTTTAGAAATTATCTGGACCCCCAGGGCAAGTGAGGGGTTTGATAAGATTATAGCGTATCTTGAAGAGGAGTGGACAGAGCGGGAAGTGGGAAACTTTGTTAAGCAAGTTTACAGTTTTTTAGATCAACTAGCGGAATATCCCCATTTGTTAAAGCCATCGGCTAAAAAGCTCATCCAAAGGGGGCCGATCAACAAACACACCATACTTACCTACCGGATCAAACCGCGTAAAAAGCAGATACAGTTGCTTAATATCAGGACTGCTCGTCAACATCCACAGAAATAAAAATTTTGTTGCTGGTGCAAGTTTTTGCGAGGGCTTTTCGGGAAGTTAATTCGTGTATTGTATTAATTCATTTTACACGAGCCAGCCAGACGCGCTTTTGACGATATATAAACTCCGTGATCTCTGTGCATTCTCCCAAACCTCTGTGTTAAATGTGTTAAAAAATAAGTCTAACACAGAGATAAAAGTGAGATACAGAGTTCACAGAGCGTAGGGCTTTGATCGTGATGATTGCTGGTACGGATTATCAACTTTAGTCGGTCATTGCCTATATTTCGTAGCAGATGCTACAGAATAGTAAGACGAAGGTGAAACCTTCGCCCAACGCCCCGAGGGGGTTGCGCATTGAAGAGAACGGTTCACAGAGAAGGGTGCTTTGATAAGGTTGTTTGAAAGTGGGTGTCAGCAAAAGCTTTTTAATCGTCACTCTACTGATTCGCCTTCCTCAGGTTCTTCGATATCTTCCAGCTGATCAAATTCATCATCCGGTTTTTCCGGCTTGGCATATTTCCTGGCGCCTAATACAATATACATGCCCATGTGTACATTAAAGGCCTTGGTGTGCTGCGGACGCAATACCCCGATCAAATTATCAACCAGACAATAGGTCTGGAACGGGCCCATTCTGACCGTAGCCCCGAAGCCCAGGTTCCTGAAATCACCGTTGATTACGGAATAGCTGATCATGGAATTGAACTTGCCCTCATTTTGCTGGCTATAGTATACCGTGAATGACGGATACCATTTCTTGTTATAGATCTCTGTGTAGATCAGAAATCCGGCTACGCTGTTGTCGTTGGGCTTGAATGTGGTGCTTGCGTAAAGCTTTGTGTTCAGGTTGGTCCGGTAGTAGGAGACCGTATCCTTCACATCAAACGCATCGCTGACAGAGTCCATGATCTCCTGGAAAGGATCTCCGCCATCACCGGTGGAGAATTTGCTGATGTCCAGACCAGTGAATGTATAACTTCCCTTGGCGCTGTAATTGTGAATGTTGTCCCGCCAGTAGATGTAGCCCATGTCCACCGCACTCAATGCAAAAGACCACTTGTCATTCAGTCTGTATTTGGCTCCGAAATCAAAACCGGTCCCGGCATTCGCTGAATTCAGTATGTAGTCACCAACAGCGAAGTTGTCATTGTCAAACGGGAGAGATGTGTTGACCAGAACATCCGTGGCAGCCGTGATATGGTATGTTGTTGAGGAATCCGTAAAGATGCTTACGTTACTCTTTTGCGTGGTGACATTGGCTTTGCCGTAGAGGAATTTCAGACGCATGCCCACATTTACTTTTCCGATCTTTTTCCCAACACCCAGCGAGTAATCTCTGAAATGGGTCATGTTGAGGCCAATGCCGTCCAGACTGGCGGTTTCATTCAGGAAAGCACCGTTGCCGTTGTATGCCAGCCTGATCAGGTCTTTCGGGAATGCAAAATTCATATTGATCCGTTCCGTAACGAAGGCGCTGAAGTAAAATGATTTTCTCCTGATCCCTATTGAAAAAAGCTCGGTCTCGAAATTCACCGAGAACAGATTGTTCTTTTTCAGCTTACTGATGAAATGATCCACATCCACCGCCAGGTCACCCTTATCATTGTACCTGATCAGGTCGCTGTACTTCCAACCGGAGCTGGTGATGCTTGTGTACATGGAGGAGAAAACCGGAAGACCTACAAAGCCATTGTTTTTAGGAAAGAATGCCGGATTGGTGTGGATGGTTCCCGGAACATTGTCCGTAAAATGCAGGTTGAGATGCATCTGCGCATTTGCCGTAAACCCTGACACAAAGATCAGGACAGCCAATATTAAAATTCGCGTCCTCATTTCTTCGTATCCACTTTAAGTTTGACCTGTGCCCCCATTTCTATTCCCAGGTTGTTATCCGCATAGAACTTCACGGGATCACTGCCGTTGTTGTAGGTTCCAAGGTTCGCACGGATCTTAATGTAACTGGCATCAAACAAACTGTTGATGCGTTCGGTTCCGAAGGAAATGTACTTAAGCGTTGGTGTACTGCTGACCACCTTCCCACTTGCATCAACCACGCCGGAGGTCATGATGTTTTCATACGGATTAATAAGTGAGTCAAGGGTCTTGTAGAGGCTATCCATGAAGTAGATCTGCACACCTACATCCACCGGAAATCCATTGTTCGTAACAAGCTTAAAAAGCAATTGCTCAATCTCCGCCGACCCATCCGCCGAAATGTTATCGACATTGAACGGAATGGTATCAATGAGTGAAAACCCGGTAGCGGTTCCGTGTAAAGGAAGAATGATCTCGAAGTCTACATCAACGGTGCTGGTGTCCAGAACAAAGTTGTAAACATTCTTTCCGCTCGGATTCACGTTGGCGTCTATCTGGTGGATGATGTATTGGGGAACGAACGAGATGATGTCCCGGATGTTGGTGGTGGACTTGTTGATGTTGAGGGTGGTGATCTTGGATTCTCCGACCTCATTTGCCTTGGGATAGTTGATGACGAGCGGATTGGGAATCCCGCTGCCTGTGATCGGAAGGGTGCCTTTGTCGCGGTGATAGGCTTCCAGGATATTGAAGGTCCCGCTGATCTCAGCACCGTAGGAGTTGTGGATGTTGAGATTGATCTCCGGATCATCGAACCACAGCGTGCCGTCAATGGAGTTGGCAAACATATCCAGTTTCACGGAATCCTGATCGAAGTTCATGGTGCGTTGCCCCACATAACCATAGATCGCACTGAACTGATTGTCGATAAAGGAAATGTTGATGGCCGCCTGATCTCCCGCGGAAATCGGGTTGCCTGAGTTCACAATGTTGAGGCTGAAGCCGATCTCAAATTCGTTGAAAGCACTGCCGCCGCGCGAAAGATCAAGTTTGTAATTGGCAAGGTCATAGTCCCTCAGTGTTACAATGGGCACGCTTCCCTGATACTGCACGGGGATTGTTTTGTGAAAGGAAACACCCTTATAGGTAAGCTTGGGAATATCAATGACGATATTGGCATTGTGTTGAAAGTCGGATGCGATCTGGATTTTAAGCTTGGAACTTTTCAGGATGATGGAATCCAGTTCTTCGTCGTTCTTTACAGTGTAGCTGTACGTAGTTGATTTGGAGATGCTGAATGTACCGGTACCCAGCAAGGCCGAAATGTCCGGGCCGGTCATGACAAAACTTTCTGCCAGGTATTGGTCCTGAAGCGGTATCAGTTGCCCTGCCTGAATGGACGAAAGTGCACCGGCATAAGCAATGGTCAGAAAGCCTGTGCTATCCTGAGTGATAATGTCATCTGCATTGACGGTGCTTATCACATCTGCCAGACTCAGATTTGAATTGACCAATGGAACCGCAAGATGCGGGTTCCATTCAAGCGGTTCCAGGTTTTGTACATCCAGGTATCCCTCGGTACATGAAACCATGTTTACGACGGCAAACAGACAGGTAAGCTGCGCCATCCCTTTTTTTATGTTCTTAGCGACGTTCATAATCATTATACTGGCGCTTGTACGGCCGAATGTGGATTTGGTTCGGAAATGGGAAATGTAGTTGACAGTTGGTAGTAGGCAGGAGGCAGTCCGGAACCTGAATGTTTATTGGGAATGTTTTGGTAATGGACATCAGACATTAGAAAATAGAACAGAGAGATTGGGGCATTTAGATTTCTCGCTTCGGAATGACTCAAATATGTTAATTCAACGAGGAAGGATACTACCGGCTAAACCTCCATTTCTCTGCATACAATACACGTTGATCAATTCGATCATCAGGATATTTACACCCGGTATCTATTTTCTAATGTCTGATATCTATTTTCTGATTTCCATTGTCCGATCACGCATGTCCATGGCCTCAATATCATACGGGGGCCAGACTGCCTCCTGCCTACTACCAACTGCCTACCCTAGTTGGCTACATCCTTGCTTAGCCGGTATATCAGCAACCTGTTGCCGCCGCCGCCGGTGATCAGTTCGAAGGTACCATCCCGGTCCAGGTCCTGCACCCTGAACCCGATGTATCCGTCAACCGGGAAACCGGGTACCTGGCTTCCGTTGGCATTGAACAGATACACATGATGGCTTTTTTGATCAAGTAACCCGATCCTGGTATTGTTGGATGAGAATGAAAGTGCAAGTGGGCGGAACGCCACGTTTTGGTTGAAAGTGAATTCGAAAACCGTTTCGGCATTTTGGGTGTAAACCGTTAGCCGTTGTTTGTCCTGGATCACATATTCCGGTTCCCGGTCGCCCGACACTTGTGTATAGATCATGCGATGATGACTACCTGCCGGTGGAAGTGTCTGAGTGGTCACCTTACCCGACGTGGATATACGCAGTCCGTTGCCGGTGGAGTCAGTTGAAACAAAATCCTTGCTCCGTTCATCCAGGGTAATGCCATTCTCAGGGGAAATGATCACTTCTTCTCCGAGTGTTATGCGAACCTCTCCTCTTCGATTCAGGAAGTAAGGCTTGCCCTTGTCGGTAACGGCAACAATGTAATCCTTTCCGGCAATGGAGTATAAAACCGGTGGCTGGTCTATATTTCCACGTTCTGCCTTGAAATCCCATCCTTTCACCGTTTTGCCGTCTATATCCAGGTTCTGAATAATACCGCCATCAAGCGGGACAAGGATGCGGTAATCGCGGTTGTTGTCATAATCCAGGACTGCGATACCCGTGGTTGCAGGTTTGCTCAGTTTCAGGGGATATCCGGTGACATCCTTTCCGTTCCTGTCAATCTGATACAGGTGTGTTCTGGTATTGAACATGATCTGTAGCTTGCCGTTTCTGTATCGGTCCACCTGAATCGCTTCACCCAGGATTCTCTCTGGAATCTGCTTTTTCCATAGGATTTCCCCTTTACCATTGACCAGGTAGAGTTGGTTCCCTGCATCCTGCACAAGCACTTCCCGGGTGCCATCATAGTGATTCTTGATCACAAAAGGTTCCAGTACCAATGCATCATCCAGTTCTACGGTGGTGACCTCGGAAGATCGGACCTCCTTCCCTTTGCGTTCCTCATCCCTATAGGGATGGTATTTGGCATAGAGGTCCAGGTACCAGCGATGGGCCTGTGGTTTTAGCTGAAGGGTTACCGCGTCGAATTGTTTACTTAATGTGGTGGTATGCAGAAGGGCAGTGTCAGACTCCTCATTCACCACGGGCCTCAGCCACTTTCCTATTTCCGGAAGATTCAGATAAAACATCAGTCCTTCTCCGGGTGCCACATCCTTCATGAAATTGTTATAACGGATACTGCGATGTAAGGTGTTTTCTGTTTCAAAGGCGTCGAAAACCGCCATCAGTGCACCGGTGTCCGCAGCGATCAACAGGTAGTCGTTCAGCGCTGCAACATATTTCCATTTGGATTGTCCCAAGGGAAAACCACTGAACGGATGCCAGGTGGTATCCTCATTCAACGGATATATGTTGAAGACCCCTTTGTAGATGAATGGTGATTGGTCATTGCTGATCCGGTTCACTGCAGTTGTTGCATCGGCAGTTTGCCAGAAAGAGATTAATGCCAGGCCGGTGTCGATGGGTATGGTTGCGCATCCTGCCAATGCACCCATTAACTGGTCATGTTCCAGGTCGTCTTCGCCGGTTAACGGCAGATCCGGCGTAAGCATGCTATCTCCCTCTATGGCAAGGTAAGCGATGCAGTTTTCCGGTAGCAACTCGGTGTAACGGGGGATGTTGCGGTTGCCTGTAGACAGATGGCTAAGCAGGGAGGAACCTTGTGCTGTGGGAATGGCAAACCCGAACATGCGGATGGTCTCTGTTCGCAGATCGAGGTCCGCTTCCATCCATCCGTTCTGATCGGTAATAAATGAGAGAGGGGATGCAAATTCGGGATCAAGATAGCTTTCAGTCCATCTCTTCAGCAAAGGGAATGAAAGGAATATATTGGCATCGGCGTGGTCCAATGCCGTCCGACGCAATTCGGAAAAGGCCTCGTCTTTGTTGATGCCTGTTGCTGTTTCCAAGGTAGTTGCAGCTTCTTCCACCAGATGTGAATGTGGACTTACAAGCAACAAGTGATTCTTTAGCATACAGAAGAGGGTGGGTTTGTCTCCACCTCCCTGCCATTCGTGCAATGTGCCTTTTTTGGTTTGATGGGCCGTGTGCCTGTAGCCTTTTAATCCTGTAGTAACAAGTGCAATGAGTATTGTCTCATCCCATGAGACCGGCAGGCCGGCAGTGACGAGCACCAAAGGATCAGACTCGCTCCGTCCGTGAAACGAGAAATGAATGGCGGGCCATGACAGGATTTGCCGTTGTTCCAGCCATTCGTTGCCCATAGCTTCCATGGCAGGCATCAGGGTTTTTATATCGCTGAAGACCGGATGGGTCAGCAGACTATCCCAGTAAGTGGTTTCTCTTTTTAGTTTCTGGTGAAAAGCGGGAAAATCCCGGATGGTGATCACGGCCAGTGCCGAAGAGGGAATGGCAGTCGTGGATTCCGGCCCTGTCGCAATCTCCCGCTTAAAGTAGAAGTACCCGCCAGCGGAGATGGCGATCAATGCTACGGATAAGAACAGGATCAGGAGCGTTTTTTTCATCCTTTACCGGCTACGTTTTTATTGCGCCGGCCTGGGTGTCAAAATTAGTACTTATTTGCCAAGATAGAAACTCAAAGGGGCAGGACGGTCTGTTTGCTGTTCAGCGAAAAGCTGCGCCGGTGAAACGGTGTCGGGCCATGTTCCGCCAATGCCTGACGATGTGCTGTTGTTGGATATCCCTTGTTATCCTGCCAATGATAATCCGGGAATTTCTCATGTAACCGCATCATGTATTCGTCGCGATGGGTCTTTGCTAAAATGGAAGCGGCGGCGATTGACCGGTATTTTCCATCGCCTTTTATGATGCATACATGATTTGTCTGACCATAAGGTTTGAACCGGTTTCCGTCGATCAGCAGGAGTTCAGGTTTTTCTGATAACTGATCAATGGCACGGTGCATGGCCAGGAACGAAGCATTCAGGATGTTGATCTGATCGATCTCTTCCGGGGTTACCACACCCACCGCCCAGGCTACCGCATGAGTTTCTATGATAGGTCTTAGCTGATCTCTGGCGGATGCGGTTAATTTCTTTGAGTCATTTAACAATGGGTGATCAAAATCATCGGGTAGGATGACTGCTCCGGCGAATACGGAACCTGCGAGGCACCCGCGTCCTGCTTCGTCGCAGCCGCACTCGATCAGTCCTTTCTCAAATCGTTTAAGCAGCTTACTCATGGTGTCATGGCCTTTTCCATGCATGTCCATAATTTCTCACTGGTCTGTTGCCAGGAAAACATTTTTGATCGCTCCCTGCCTTTGGCGGCCAGGTCTTTTTGCAAAGCCGGATCGTTGGCCAGGCGTTTCATGGCAGCGGTAATTTCATCCACCGAATAAGGATCGACGATCAACGCTGCATCGCCTGCTACCTCCGGCATGGATGAGGTCGAGGAACATATCACCGGTACGCCGCATTGCATCCCCTCCAGAATGGGTATACCAAAGCCTTCGAACAAGGGTACGTAAGTAATGGCCAGGGAAGCACCTAAGAGGAGTTTCAGTTCATCAGGGTCCTTTCTCCCTAAAAAATGAACGTCCTGCCGGTATTGCATGGATTGGTATGCGACCTCCATTTCGTCGGACCACCATTTCTTTTGCCCCACGATCACCAACTGAACTTCCGAATCTACCTCCTTGCAAAAGGCGTCAAAGGCCAACAACAGCCGGTCCAGATTTTTTCTTGGCAGGAGCGCTCCGATGAAGAGAAAATAAGGCTTGCCTCCCGTATACTTTTTTCGCGTCTCTATGATCTGTTCATCGTTAATCGGCCTGTAAATTTCGTTGGCCCCATTGTAAACCACATCAATGAGGTTTTCTGGAATGCCGTAACACTGCTGTATGTCTTTCTTGGAAAATTCGGAAACCGTGGCTATGCGGGTTGCTTTCTTTGCAAATGCCGGAAAAAACCGGTGGTAATATTTACGCATAAGAAAGGGGACGTCCTGGGGCCTGTGCTCAAAGTTCAGATCGTGGATCACGCTGACGGAACGCACGTTGGTCCTGAGCGAAAGGAAGCCATCGGGGGAGAGGAAGAGGTCTGCCTTTACACGTCCTAACCCATATGTGACAGCCCATTGAAACCAGATGTAGAACAGGATCGGATGTCTGGCTTGTGGCGATAGAACCACAGGCTTCACGTTATCGGCAAAAATAAATTCTTCATGTGGTTTCCGATCAAAGAAAAAATAGAAGGTGTGTTCTGCGTGTTGCGTGGTGATGCGTTGCAAGGTCTCCCGCGTAAACCATCCGACCCCTTCAAGTTTATTGGGGAGAAGAATTCTAGTATTGACCGCAATGTTCAAGTCAGGCAGTTTGGTGGTTAAAGGTAGAAATTTTGATGGGTGATCCGCTTTACGCCTCAGGAGATAAGTGGTCATGAAAAATGGGATTTATGCCCTGAGCTTTGTATGTTTGCATGCTTTTTATCAGGCTGTAGCGCATGAATTATCAACCTCAACCGTATTGGAATGAAGTGGCCCGGGAAATCCGGGACCGGTCAGGTAGCAAGGTAATTGCAGGAGATGACAGTCCGTATTACCGTTACAAGCGGCAGAGGTTCGAATCCATGCTGGGCGCCATTCAATTTTCCGGAAAAACAGTTCTGGAACTGGGTCCGGGTCCGGGTGCCAACCTCAGGATCGTTCAGGCACAATCACCAAAGCGGTTGCTGGCGTGTGACGTGTCGGAAGAGATGATTCAGCTGGCAAAGGCCAATCTCAATGGCATCGCGGATAAGATCGAATTCATGCACATCGATGGAAAGCGCCTCCCTCTTGAAGATGGTTCCGTGGAGGTGGCCTTTGCATCCACTGTGTTGCAGCACAATACGGAAGATGCCATGATGGAAAGTATTCTGACCGATCTGTGCAGGGTAAGCGGGAATGAAGTTCATATATTTGAGGAGACCAACAAGCGCAAAACAGGCACGGAGTTGTGTATGGCCCGTCCGGTGAATGAGTATCAACGCATTTGTGAAGCCGCCGGTTTCGAACTGAAGGATGTGGAGTATATCAACATCAATGTCAGCTACGTGGTGTGCGGCATCATCAATAAGTTGTTCAATGCCAACAGCCGGAAGGAAGGTCAGCCGATATCACGCTTGTCGTTTGCATTGCAATCGTTGTTGTTGCCTGTGACCCGGATATTTGATAAGGTATTCGGTGTGCGAAAAAACCTGACCAGGATGAGCTTCAGGAGAAAAACCGAATAGCTCACTGTTTCCGGGGAGATGATCAGTTGCCGCCATGCAAAAGAAATTTTTTTCCAATCTTCTCCTTTTACTTTTTCTGAATCTTCTGATCAAACCCTTTTGGGTACTCGGGATTGACCGGGCTGTACAAAATGCGGTAGGTCATGAGATCTACGGCGAGTATTTCGCGCTTTTCAATTTCTCCTTTCTTTTCAACATTTTGCTGGACCTGGGCATCACCAACTACAACAACCGGAATATCGCCCAGAACAGCAATGTGCTTACCAAGTTCTTCGCCCGGATCTTCATCCTCAAACTCTCTCTGGGGCTCATTTTCCTGACCGTTACCATTATTCTGGGTTTCATCATTGACTACACCGCAGATCAGGTCAAGCTTCTGGTTTTTCTGGTGTTTAACCAGTTCCTTATCAGTCTCACCATGTACCTCCGGTCCAACATTGCCGGACTGCATTTATTCAAACATGACAGCTTTATATCCATTCTGGACCGCACCCTGATGATCTTGTTTTGCGGATTGTTGCTTTGGGGACCTGACATCGGTGTGACCCTGAACATTCATATGTTCGTTTACATCCAGACCCTGGCCTATGGATTAACTGCCCTGGCTGCGTTGTGGGTGGTGGTGACTAAGACAGAGAACCTGCTGTTTAAATGGGATTGGCCGTTCATCGTGGTGGTCGTGCGGCAAAGTTTTCCGTTTGCCATCCTGGTTTTATTGATGTCCTTTTATAACCGGGTGGATACGGTCATGCTCGAGCGTATGCTGGACAATGGTGCGGAAGAGTCCGGGATATACGCCGCCGGCTTCCGCTTGCTGGATGCGGCCAACATGATCGCCATGTTGTTTGCCGTGATCCTCCTCCCCATGTTCTCAAGAATGTTGCGGCAAAAGGAGGATGTCCGGGAACTGATTCTTCTTTCAGTGCGCTTGCTTATCGTACCGGCGATCGTATTGTCTGTGACGTGTTATTTCTATAGCGTTCCCCTGATGGATTTGCTTTATGACAGCAAGGTGAATGAATCGGCCAGGGTATTTGGGATCCTGATGTTTTGTTTTGTGGCGATTTCTACGACATACATTTTCGGAACACTGCTTACGGCCAACGGGAACCTGAAACAACTCAACGGAATGGCCACCCTCGGTATCATCATTAATGTGGGCCTCAATTTATGGTGGATACCCGCTTACCAGGCACAGGGTTCTGCCATGGCCAGTCTGGCCACCCAGTTCTTTACCGCCGCCGCACAGGTCTGGATTGCATGGCAGGTGTTCCGATTCAAGCCCAAATGGGACATCATTATACGTTTGATCATCTTTACCGCCGGGGTATGGGGTTTGGGTGTTGCCCTTGACCATCAGACATGGCCGTGGCTCTGGCGTATCGCGGTGATGATCGGTGTATCCGTGCTTTGGTCTTATGTCACCGGCCTTCTGAGCATCAGGATGCTTTACAGGATACTGAAGTATGGGTAGGTCGTTTGATAATAGATATCAGACAATAGACAATAGAAAGAAGACACAAGTCAATTGTTGCGGAGTTGTTATATAGATCCCTCGCTGTGCTTCGGGATGACAGAATTTAAAGGGTTACGGAAAGATAAAAGCGCACGACTGAGTCGTCAAAAACCCCAAATGTCAGTCGTGCGCTTTTATCTTCCTTCTTATTAAACACAACGGTCTGGTGTCATCCCGAAGCGCAGCGAGGGACCTGTCATCAACCCCATTTGCATTCAGAACCTCCGCGTATCGCAATCAGAATATCTTCCGGTCATTTCCGGTTCGGATCTAACTACTATCTACTAACGACTATCCACTAGCCACCAATTACTTAATTTCGCTACCTTTGGCCCCTTCACAGTGATAGTAACTTATGTCTAACGTGGATTTTGGCAAAAAGGAATTCGACTCCGGAGACCTGCTGCATTTTCTGAGCAGATGGTTCAGGCCGTTGTTCATTATTTCCATAGCTGCCGCATTATTGTCTTCCGTAGCTTCTTTTCTGATTGATGAGAAATATAGTTCTACGGTGATCCTCTTCCCGGTAAGTACCAATTCCATTTCAAAGGCCCTTTTATCTACCCAAACCGGTTCTAAAACGGACATTCTGGAATTCGGTGAGGAAGAGCAGGCGGAACAGCTGTTGCAGATTCTTCATTCCGATGAGATCAGGGACAGGATCATTGAAAAGTATGACCTTATTCATCATTATGATATTGATACAAGCAGTCGCTTTCCCAAGACGGCATTGTTTGAGGAGTTTGAGAACAATATCACCTTTGAACGGACAGAGTTCATGTCTGTAAGGATTGAGGTGCTTGACAAGGAACCTGAACTGGCAGCCAGGATTGCTAATGATATCGCTGCACTTTCGGATTCTGTCCGTCACAGGATGCACCGGGAAAGAGCCATCAAGGCACTTCGGATTGTAGAGCAGGAATATGATCAGAAAGTAAAGGAAGTTCATGCCCTTGAGGATTCACTGACGACACTGCGCCGGTGGGGTGTTTACGATTACCATGTGCAAACGGAGGTATTGACGGAACAGAGAGCCCAGGCACTGATCAAAGGAAATCAGAATGTGGCCCGTGAGATAGACCGCACATTTGAATTGCTTGCCAAATATGGCGCGGCATCTGTTGCCATTACTGACCAGTTACACAAGGAATACAACAGGCTCGCAGAACTGAAAGAGCGGTATGAGGAGACGAAGGTGGATGTGCAGGAGGAACTGCCTTTCAAGTTCGTGGTGGACCGTGCCGTCGCATCGGAAAAGAAAAAATATCCGATCCGATGGCTGATTGTGGCCGTTTCTACGTTCTCTGCTTTTCTGCTGTCCATTCTGACGATCGCGATATTGGAAAAATGGAGATCCATAAGGATGCAGTCAGGGTCAAACAAGCTATGATATGTCTGAACGTCTTGAAAATAAGGACATCGTTACGATTTTTCTGAAGTGGAAGAAAGTTCTGGCGGTGATATTGATCGCTTCTGCCATTCTTTCTGCCGTGTTCTCATCGCCTTATTTTATTCAGCCGAAATATAAGTCCCTGGCTGTTATCTACCCGGTGAATATTTCCACTTTCGGTAGTGAATCAGAAGTGGAGCAGGCGCTGCAAACGCTCAGGTCGGATGACATCAAAGCCACCATGATCGATGAGTTTCATCTGGTGGAACACTATGAACTTGATGCAGGATTGCCTGCGATAGGAACGATCGTGCGCCGGGAGTTCGAGGAAAATGTGAATATCTCTAAGACAGAATTCGAGTCGATTGAGATCGAAGTTTACGACAAGAAGCCCGAACGGGCGCTGGCCATGGCAGAGCGTATCATTGAGTTATACAATGCGAAGATACTCTACATGAGGCGCGACAAGACCCGTGAAGTGATGATGACCATTAAGCACCAAATGGAGATAAAGGCTGCGGAAAGTGATTCTCTGGAGAAACAGGTGAGTGAAATGCGTATGAAATATGGTCTGCTCGATTATGGTGTTCAGACGCAGGAAGTGCTCAGAGGCTATTACCGGGGAATGTCCGAACCGGGTTTCTCCACGAAAGAAGCGCAACAAATGGAGGAGGTGATCAACAACCTCAAGCAACATGGAGGCTCGTTTGTAGAAAAGTCAGAGAAAGCGTGGCGTGCCAGAAATGAGTTCCTGGATCTGAAGAATCAATTTGAGAATGCGCGCAAGGATATGGAGCGCGAACAAAGCTTCGCGAATATCATTTCCAAGCCCCTGCTGCCGGACAAGAAAGCTTACCCGGTTCGATGGCTCATCGTACTGGTTACCACACTGGCATCCATTTTCTTTACCTTTCTTGTTATTGTTTGGCTGGAAAGTTACAGGAATGATGAGTTATAGGCCATGGCCCAACTGGCAATCAGATCATACAAAACCTTTATCCTTTATGTCGTAAGCGGACTGTTCCTGCTTCTGAACTGTCTGCTGATCGCCCATGAGGTTTATTGGTTCCTGCTCTTTCCGATCGCTATGCTCATCATCTGGCTGGCCATCTTTCACCTGGATTTATTGCTGCTGCTGACCGCCTTTCTCGTTCCGCTTTCGGTCAACCTCAAAGACATATCATTCGGGGTGGGGATGAATATGCCCACAGAACCAATCATGTTCGGTGTGTTGGTTTTATTTACCATACGGCTTTTTGCAGACAGGGGATTACCGCGGGAACTGCTCAGGCATCCGGTCAGCGTAGCCATTCTCATCAACCTCTTCTGGTTATTTATCACTACCCTTACCAGTCAGATGCCTGTGGTGTCTGCAAAGTTCCTGATATCCAGGTTGTGGTTTGTTGTGGGTTTTTTCTTTTTCGGGGTGCGGATATTCAGGGATATGCGCTATGCCCGCTCCTTTATGTGGTTGTATATCTTCTCCCTTATTTTCGTGATCCTGTTTGCATTAGGTCAGCATGTGCAATTCAACTTCGATGAGCAGTCCGCACACTGGGTCATGCATCCTTTTTACAATGACCACACCGCTTATGGGGCGGCGCTGGCCATGTATTTCCCGTTTATTGTCAGCGCCTGTTTTGATAAGACGATCCCACCGGACAGGAAACTTCTGGTCATTTTTGTTGGCGTGTTGTTTACCGTGGCCATTATCTTATCATATACCCGTGCCACCTGGGTAAGCCTGGTGGGGGTTTTTGGCCTGTATCTTCTGTTCAGGGCCGGGGTTAAATTGAAACACCTCGCTATGGTGGGTGTGGCTGCGCTCATTTTATTCTTTACCTATCAGGATGAAATATTTCTCAAACTTGAAGGGAATCGACAGGATTCTTCCACACAGCTTTCGGAACACGTTCAGTCCATATCAAACATATCCACGGATGCGTCGAACCTTGAGCGTATCAACCGATGGAAATCGGCATTCAGGATGTTCAGGGAAAAGCCTTTTGTGGGCTGGGGACCGGGGACCTATGCTTTTCAGTATGCACCCTACCAGCGGTCCGCCGAGCTTACCATTATCAGTACCAATGCCGGGGATATGGGTAACGCGCATAGTGAGTATATCGGGCCTATGGTGGAAAGCGGCGTGTTCGGTCTGATATCGTTTTTACTGGTGATCATCACCATATGCCATACCTTTTCAAAGATCATGGTAAAGGGGCGTCACACCAGGGAGGTCCGCCACATGGCCATAGTCATCTTTCTCGGTTTGACTACTTATCTCATTCATGGTTTCCTGAATAACTTCCTGGATACGGATAAGGCTTCCGTGCCTTTCTGGGGTTTTGCCGCCATTTTGGTGGCCCTGGATATTTATGGGAAACGCAAAAATGCCGGTGGCTTAAATGAACCGGCAGCTGAAAAGAGCCACATCATCCAGAAATGATTTCTCGCCTTTGTGTAGTTCCAGATGTTCGAAGATGATCTGATTGAGCTTCTCGGCAGTCCGGTCGGCATTCTGAAGGATCACGTTGCTTAACCGTTCCAGGCCAAAGTCCTGTCCGAGTTCATCTTCCAGCTCGATCACACCGTCGGTATAGCATACCAGGGTGGAATTTGGCGGAATATGGACGATGCCTTCGTGAACAGAAGGCATTTCATCAAACATACCCAGGCCGGGACAACCGGTCTTCAGAAGAGAAATTTGGCCTCCATGACATAGTACGGGCGGGTTGTGACCGGCATTCACATAATGAAATGCCCGGGTGACGCGGTTATAACGGCCTATGAAGAAGGTGATGAACTTTTCACCCCGTGCGCTCTCCATCACCGATTTGTTCAGCTCATAGATCGCATCGGTCAGGTTGTTTGAATAGCGGTAGCTGGCGCGCAGGTTGGCCTGGAAGTTGGACATCAGAATGGCTGCGGATACGCCTTTCCCGGAAACATCAGCAATACACATTCCCAATTCATTTTCCCTGGCTTCGGAAAAGTCGTAGTAATCCCCGCCTACTTCCTGGTTGGGCTTGTATATGGCCGCCATTTCGTAGAACTCATTATGCGGAAGTTTGGTGGGGATCAGCATGGCTTGCATCTGGCCGGCCAGTTCAAGTTCCTTCCGTGTACGTTCCTGTTTGATACGCTCTCTTGCCAGGATCTTATTTTCAAGGGCAACCACCAGGATATTGGTGAGAATCTCCAGGAATGGTACGTGCTGTTCCCGGAATTCCGTGCGGTCTGTTTTCTCCGGAAGACCACCGATCAACAGGTAGGCAAGGGGTCTTGACTTATGGAATACCGGAATGATCAGGTTGAAGGCATTAAGATATGCTTTCAGTGATTTGCTGGTATGGGTTGGTAGTTTCAGGTAGAGCAGGTCATTCTCCACATTGATCTCTTTGTACTCGTTCTCAATACCGTAGTGCATGATGCACTTCCAGTTCTGCTCGTTTCTGAACAGTGCCAGTTTCCCGATCCCCAGGTGCTGTTGCAAGACCACCCTGTAAATCTGAAGCAGCTGTTTCTGAGAAAAGTTGTTGTTGATTCCCTTGGTGACCTCGAGCAGGGACATCAGCATGATATCCCTTGGTTCCGTGTTCTGCAGGGATTGTAATGAGTCTATGAATTTATATTCATTGCGACTTTTCTCAATATCCTTCAGTGAAAATGACATGGATATGCTTTGCAGATTACGGTTTATTGTTTTTTCTGATCAGGTCAGGTAATTGTTTCATGGCAATGAGTTCCCTCATCTTTTTTGGTGCTTCCTCAGCGGGAGAACCGAAGTAGGTCTGATGGCCACTCACGGATTTTAGCAGTCCGGACTGCGCAAGCACAACAGCATGATCGCCAATGGTTATTTTGCTTGGTACCCCCACTTGTCCCCATAGTGTCACATGATCACCGATGGTTACCACACCGGCTATGCCTACCTGTGCGGCGAACAGGCAATGTTTGCCAACAATGGTGTCATGTCCGATATGTACGTGATTGTCGATCTTGGTGCCTTCACCGATCCGTGTTTCATGGGAAACACCCCGGTCGATGGTACATGATGCTCCGATCTCTACATCATCTTCAATGATGACCTTTCCACAACTGATCATCTTATCATAGCCGCTGCTTCTTTTCTTATAGTAGAATGCATCGCTGCCGATGGTGGTCTGGGCGTGAATGATTACCCGGTTTCCGATGACCGTATTCGGGTAAATGCACACGTTAGGGTAAAGAATGCAATCGTCTCCGATGGTCACATCTTCTCCAATAAAAACCCCGGGGAACAGCTGCACATTGGCTCCAATCTTTGCATCAGGGTGTATGTTTGCCCCCGTTGGTTGTGAGATTGAGAAGAAGTGCCGGACAATAGCATTATACGCATTAAAAGGATCTTCGCAAACGATCAGTACCTTTCCTTCGGGACACGCAACTTCTTTATTGATGAGGATGACGGTTGCTGCAGATTCCAGGCAAGTGCTGTAATATTTGGGATGATCCACATACGAGATATCCCCTGCTTCCACCTTGTGTATCTCATTGATACCGGTGGCCTGGATATCTGTTACGCCAATTGCCTTTCCACCGGTAATGGCGGTCAGTTCATGCAATTTGACGGGAGTGGTAAACTTCATAGTTCGGGATCACCCTTTTACGCGTTCACTGTATTTGTAGTCTCTTGTATCAATCTTAATCCGGTCACCGGTGTCGATGAACAAGGGTACCTGTACTATGGCGCCTGTTTCAACCGTAGCAGCTTTCAGGGTGTTGGTGGCGGTGTCGCCCTTTATTCCCGGTTCGGTATATGTAATCTCCAACTCAACAAAAGGTGGTAATTCACAGGATAGTGCTTTTTCAAGGTCGGCATGAAAAAGGATCTCTACATCCTGTCCTTCTTTTAGTAAATCCGGTGCATTGATCAGTTCTTCATTGAGAAACATCTGTTCAAATGTTTCCTTGTGCATGAAATGATATCCGTCGTCATCTTTGTAGAGGAACTGATGCGGGCGGTTTTCAATACGGACGATCTGTATTTTCACACCGGCTGTAAATGTGTTGTCAATGACTTTTCCGGTGTTGATGTTTCTCAGTCGGGTCCGCACAAACGCAGGTCCCTTACCGGGTTTTACATGCTGAAAATCTACGATCTGATAGAGTCCGTGGTTAAACTCGATGCATAGCCCATTCTTGAAGTCAGCGGTTGTGGCCATAATCTAATCTTCGTTCAAAGGTTTGTATAAAGGTACAATATTACTTGAAGTCCGTGATGTCTAAAACGGCATCACAAAAATCATATTCATTTTCCTGGTGATTTGACGCTACCAAACACAGTCGGTCACGGATGTGCATGTTCACGAGGTCACGGTACCACTGAATGCCCTGCCGATCCAGGTTTGACGTGGGTTCGTCAAGTAGTACCACGGGGGTATCTGCTAGAAGTGCAAGGATCAGTTTTACCCGTTGTTTCATGCCTGAAGATAAGTGGCGTATGGCCTTCTGTTTATGAGATGCAAGCCCGGAGGACTCCAGGGCATGACCGAGATCCGCATTGTGGCGCAGTGGTTTGAAACGGAAGTGGAACGACGTCATTTCTTCAAGGCTCAATTCAGCAGGTAATTCCAGGTAAGGTGCGGCCATGGAAATATGTGTGGCATATTGGCTGGAAGAAATCACATGATCATCGGATTCCATGCGAATATTTCCGGAGGTAGGGGAGACATAGCCGGCGATAACCTGAAGAAAAGTAGATTTTCCGGAACCGTTCGGACCCAGAATAGCGGTCGAGTTCGGTTGGGTAAGGGAGAGGTTTACATGTTGGAACAACCTGGTTCCGTGGTAGGACTTACAAATATTCTCTAAGACGATTCTCATTCTTTGTGGAGGCATAGCCTTTCATAATCCCTCGTTCCGAGTCGCGGATAAATGCGATGATCTCATCCCGTTCGGGAGATTGTGGAAACTGTTCAGTAACCATTTCCACGGCCTGTGAGTTGTTCATGCCACTTTGATAAACCACCCGGTAATATTCCTGAATATTGTTGATGGTTTCTGTTTCAAATCCCCTTCTTTTCAAACCGATTGAATTCACACCGGCGTAGGAAAGCGGATCCCTGGCTGCTTTTGTGAATGGTGGCACGTCTTTATTAACGAGAGAGCCGCCTGAGATAATCACATGTTTTCCAATTTTGACAAACTGGTGTATGGCTGATAATCCGCCAATGATTGCATAGTCATCGATCTCGATATGACCTGCGAGGGTAACTCCATTGGCCAGGATGCAGTTGTTCGAAATGATACAGTCATGGGCTACGTGAACATAAGCCATGAGCAGGCAGTTGTTTCCTACTTTGGTCTCATTGTTGGCTTTTGTTCCGCGGTTTACGGTCACATATTCCCTTACGGTGGTATTGTCTCCGATCACTGCAAGGGTGTTCTCTCCTTCAAATTTCAGGTCTTGAGGAATGGACCCGATGACGGCACCCGGATAGATGCGACAATTCTTTCCAATCCTCGAACCACTCATGATCACGGCATTCGGGCCGATCCATGATCCATCCCCTACCTCTACATTGTCTCCGATCGTGGCAAAGGGCTCTATTGTTACATTGGAGCCGATCTTTGCATTAGGATGGATGTTTGCATTACTTGCGTTCATCTTACGTCTTTTTAACCAGTTGCGCCATTAATTCTCCTTCAGTTACCGCCTGATCGCCTACATATGCAGTTCCTTTCATATGACATATTCCACGGCGAATGGGCATCAGGAGTTTGAGTTCAAAGATAAGGGTGTCCCCTGGAACTACCATCTTCTTGAACTTGACATTATCAATTTTAATAAAGTATGTCCAGTAATTTTGAGGGTCTGGTACGGTGTTCAGGGCAAAGATACCACCGGTTTGCGCCATCGCTTCTATCTGGAGAACGCCGGGCATAACGGGGTTTCCGGGGAAATGTCCCTGAAAAAACGGTTCATTCATTGTCACATTCTTTAACCCAACGACATGGTTGTCTGACATTTCCATGATCTTATCCACCAACAGGAACGGTGGTTTGTGGGGTAATATTGAAGCGATCTTCTGGGTATCGTACAATGGTGTTGCACCGGGGTCGTATGTATAGGCGGGCCCGGCTTTTTTGTCCTTGATCATTTTTTTGACGTGCTTGGCAAAAGCCACATTGGAAGCATGACCCGGTTTTTGTGCAACAATGTGTCCTTTGATCGGAATGCCCAGCAGCGCCAGGTCACCTACTACATCAAGTAGTTTGTGGCGTGCCGGTTCATTTTTGTGTCGAAGGGATACGTTGTTCAGGATGCCTTCCTTTTCAATTTTGACTTTTGGTTTATTGAACAATTTGGCGAGGTGCGTGATTTCATCATCCTCCATGACCCGGTCAACAACCACGATGGCATTATCCAGGTCTCCACCTTTGATCAGGTTTTGATTCAGGAGGTATTCCAATTCATGAAGAAAGCAAAAGGTTCTGCTTGTTGAAATCTCATCCTTGAATTCGGAGATATGATTCAGGGTGGCATGCTGGGTGCCCAGGACCGGAGAATTGTAATCGATCATTACGGTAACCTTGAACTCATCCGCGGGCATGGCCATGAACCGGGCGTCCTTCTCCTTATCTTCAAAGGAAAAAGATTGATCAATCGTAAATACCACGCGGTCTTCTTCCTGTTCTACCGTACCAACGGAAAGCAGGGCATCCATAAATTCCCCGGAACTTCCATCCATGATGGGGGGTTCGCTGTTGTCCAGTTCGATCAACACATTGTCTATTTCAAGACCGGCTAGTGCGGCCAGCGTATGTTCCACCGTAAATATCCGCACGCCGTTTTGCTCAAGC
>JAGQZQ010000050.1 GCA_020435415.1 Flavobacteriales bacterium | reverse complement strand
AAAACAAACAGGAAGTACTCTTTGCTAACACGGTGGACACAGACCGTTATGAATTTGTCGCTTATGTCACCTCCACGGACCTATCAGCCAGTCTGGTTCACAGTACATACAATCAAAGGGCCGATTGTGAGAACCGGATCAAGGAACTCAAGTATGACTTCGGCATGGATGGTTTCGCCATGCAATCCTTTGCGGGAATGGAAGCTGCCTTCCGGTTTGTGATGCTGGCCTACAACCTCATGGCGCTGTTCAAGCAGAAAGTGATGGCCGGGCCGGTCCGCAATCATTTGTCCACCATACGTTTCCAATGCATTGCAATAGGAAGTTATCTGGTCAGAGACGGACGAAAAAAGAAGATGAAACTATCGGCAGAGGGAAAACGAAGGCACTTTCTGGAGCATATTTTCGAAAAAACCGAACGGCTGGAACCACCTTTTCAATTTTCTACTGCATAATCTGGGATAATGTAACAGTGGATGGGAATTATTCGGTGACAACAACTGATCCTATCGGCTGTTCTTCAGTGTCCGTTCCCGTTTCTGTAGTGGTCGATACACTGCCGGAAGATTTCAATGGAGATGGGGTTGTTTCAAATATTGATTTCCTGATCTTCCTGGGGAAATTCGGCAGCGCATGTACTTGTCTGGAAGATCTCAACCATGATGGTTTCGTAACCAATGTGGACTTTCTGACTTTCCTCGGGAAATTTGGTAGCTCCTGTAATTAACATTTCTCAGCGCCTTTTTGATATGCTTGTCATGACAATGCCTGTATTTTGGCTATGTTTATAGCATAATATCCCGGAATTTCCGGTTATGACAGACTTTCATGGCGTGGTTTATCACAATTTTTCTTGGTTTTCTTGCCCTGGCTTTTATCACCAGCTTTATACCGGAGACCAAACGGTTTATTCATAACCGCATCCGTCAGCAAACCCGTATTTCCAGACCGGAGTTCATTTTCATAGATCGCTTGCTGTGCGACCGGATGACATATTATGCCGCACTCGATATCAAAGGGAGGGCCCGGTTTGTAAACAGACTGGTGGCTATCCGGGAGCAGAAAAGTTTTAAAGGAATGGAGGATCTGGAGGTGACGGACGAGATGCGGATCCTGATCTCGGCTACCATAGCCCAGATCACCTTCGGACTCAATGAGTATGCCATCACACACTTTCATACCTTTCTCATTTATCCGCATCAGTTTCATTCCAGGCTGTTCCGTCAGGACATGCTGGGAGGTACCATGCCCAACGGGGTGATCATGCTTTCCTGGTCCGACTACCAACAGGGATACGCCATTGACGACGACGGTCGGAACCTGGGTTTGCACGAACTGGCACATGGCCTCAAGCTGAATCTCTTTCATGGAAGTGAGTTCGATGCACACTTCGCCAAACATATGGATGATTGGCTGGAGGAGGGCAAGAAAGAATTTAGCAAGATGAAGAACGGGGAGAAGTCATGGCTTCGGACATATGCGGGTACCAATATGCACGAGTTCTTTTCCGTATGTGTGGAGAATTTTTTTGAGAAACCACGTGACTTCAACCGGCATCTTCCAGACCTTTACAGTCAGCTTTGCGTTCTGTTGAACCAGGATCCGCTCAGGCCCGGAAATAATTATCTTCTTGCAAAAGGTTATGCGGTAAAAATCGAGAAGCAGGCACGTGCCATGCCAAGACCCCCGGTGGCAAAGCCTGAAAAAAAATACTACGGTGAGATGCACTGGACCTTTAAGATGATCCTCGCCGGGCTGTTTCTGGGATTTATTGTGGGCTTTCCGCTCTATACCATCACCGCCATCTCCTCAAAGATGTTCTGGTCGGTCGCCTTGATTCTGGCAGCGGTGGGTTTTCTGGCACATTTTGCTGCGATCCGAAAGGAGAACTACCTACCCATTTCATTCTTCCTCATTTTTATCGGAATAGGGTTTGTGCCAACAGGTTTTGTGGTGAGCCTGGCATTTAACTATGTCACGTCAAAGACCATGTCCGAAAAACAAGAACAGGTGTTGATAATCGGATACAGGCGCAGCGGCCACGATTTTATTCTGAGGCTGGAGGGTGGCCATGAAGAATATCATCAGCATGTGCGTACCATGGATAACTCCAGGTATTTCAGACTGAGACGCGCAACACCGCAACATGCCATATTTACCTACCGTCAGGGCTGGCTGGGGTGGAAGGTGGTGAGCAGGACGGATGTGGATTGATGTAGAATGTAGAGTTAAGAATTAAGAATGAAAGTACAGGACATGTTTTGTTTGTGGCATGTTCCAAAAGGATTTTTCCCCAGGCCGGAATTCTAAACGTCTAACTTCTGTAAGTCTTGCTACTGCGCGTCTTACTGAATCTCCTGTCCCATTACTTGCCTTTATCCATTGTCTTGGTCATTTTTGTACACCTAAATCATCAAGATTCATTTTAGTTATGAAAGGTCAAGTAGTTAAACGTTCTGTTTTTTTTGTTTTTGCAATGTTGTGGTGTGGTGTTGCGCTGTCACAGGGTCCCCTACTGGAGAAAGGTCAGATCAGGTTCCGTTTGAATGAAACCGGGGAGCATTTTGTTAAGCTCACCTTTTTAAACCAGGTTTGGTTACGATATACGGATATGAATCCCGGCTCCACCGTCTTCAGCGAGCCGGTAAGTCAGATGTTTGATATTGGTCTGCGCAGAACCCGCTTGCAGTTGTTCGGGCAATTGACGGATAAGGTTTTCTTTTATACCCAGTTCGGGCAGAATAACTTCAGCTATTTAACGCCGAGGTATACGGGGGCTTTCTTTCATGATGCCGTTGTTGAGTATAAGGTTTCGGAGAGATGCCTGACCGTAGGTGGTGGATTGACCGGCTGGAGTGGCTTGTCCAGGTATGCTTCTCCCAGCATCGGAAGTTTGCTAACGTTGGATGCGCCGTTGTACCAGCAGGCAACCAATGGAATCAATGATCAGTTTCTTCGTAAGCTTAGCATGTATGCAAAGGGGAGGTGGGGTAAGTTTGATTACCGCCTGGCATTGACCCGGCCAATGGCAGTCCAGAATGCGACCTCTCCGGTTGGGGTGCTTACTCCGGTTTCTACCTTTTCTACGACCCCGGCTTCGCTGCAGTCTCAGGGCTACCTGGGTTATCAGTTTATGGATGAAGAGTCAAATCAAACCCCCTATAACACGGGTACGTACCTTGGTAAGAAGAAGGTGTTTAATGTCGGAGCGGGTTTCGTAGGACAGCCGCGTGCCATGTGGCACAGAGCCAATAACGGTGACACCATTAGAACGACGATGTTGCTCCTGGGGGTGGATGTGTTTTGCGATTTACCGGTTGATACAGCAAAGGGCAATGCACTTACGGTTTATGCAGCTTATAATCGCTATGATTTCGGAAAGGATTATCTGCGAAATGTCGGCGTGATGAATCCTGCAAACGGAACAAATGGCAATGGTACGCTAAATGGTGCCGGCAACGGTTTTCCTATGATCGGAACAGGACATGTTTTTTACACGCAGGTAGGGTACCTGCTCTCGGCTAATACACCACTTCAGCCTTATGGCGCATCGCAGATAGCACTTTATACAGCGCTGGATGATCCTATGTGGATGTACGAGTGCGGCCTGAACTGGTATGTACATGGCTCGCATAACGCCAAGTTCAGTCTTAACTTTCAAAGCAGACCGGTATTCAATAAATCCGGAGACCTGCGTTCCAGGAAAGGTATGGTTCAGTTGCAGTACCAGGTTGCCATATAGTTTCAGCATACCGTGTGAGCAACAGCAACAGGGACAAAGAAAGTTTAGAGCAGGTTCTCATGTGGCTGTCTGTATGCTGTTGTTGTATGCCTGCCTGCTATCGCGTAAGCCTGAGTGTTGGCAGGCAGGCTCTAAACTGTCTTTGTAGCGCGGGGGAGATTTGAACTCCCGACCTCCGGGTTATGAACTCTACGTACTATCCGTATTAAATCGTATTAAATCCTCTGAAATCGTTGATAATACTTATATTAGTCAGTAAATACAGGCATTATACGAAATTTGTTGGAGTTGGTTAAATACGGTTGATTTTGAAAAAATGTGTAAACCATGTGTAAACCAAGTTCAAAATATTTTTTACCTTAGCAGGGCGAAGAAAAAAATGGCATCGTCACGGATCATATACTACACGAACAAGACCTACACAGACGGTTCGCACCCAATATGCCTGCGGCTCACGTTTGACCGGAAACACTCTTACATTACCCTGGCCAGTGTGAAGCCGGAGCAATGGGACGAGCGGAACAAGCAGGTAATTGGCCATGCCAATGCCAGGCGGATCAACAACAAGATCAAGCTGAAGGATGCGGAGGCCGACGATCTGATACTGGAATACGATACGGGCAAATCGGGGCTGACCAGGGAACTCATCATCGGCAAACTGAAAGGCAACAAGCGGTCTGAAACGCTGACTGACTACATCAACGACTACATTAAGGAACTGGAGGACAAAACACAGTTCAACGACGCATCGAGCAAAGGCTCAATGAGGAACGAGATCATCAAGTTCAACCGGAACAACCCGGATATCCGGTTCCAGGTAATTACTCCCTCATGGCTCCGTAAATTCCATATCTATCTAAAACAGGAAGGCAAAAGCGAAAGGACGATCTATAACTACATGAATATGATCCGCTCACTTTATAACCGGGCGATTTCCGATGGTGTAGTGAACCGGGAACTGTATCCGTTCGACACATACAAGTTGGTGATGCCGGAAAGCGAAAAGATCGGCCTCGACCAAGACGAAGTGGACAAGATTATCAAAGCCGAACTAAAAGACCAACCGACCAACGCCTGGGAGCTGGCCAAGTGGACGTGGCTGCTCTCCCTGGCCTTTGGTGGAGCCAGGGTAAGTGACGTATTGATGATGAAATGGAGCGACTTCAAGAACGACCGGTATTATTATGTGATGGGCAAGAACAACAAGCCGGTGTCGCTCCCCATTCCTGACCTGGCCAGGAAAGCCCTGGAGTTCTTCGGGCAGTACAGAGAGCGTAGCAATGGTTTTGTTGTACCCGAATTGGCCAAGGCGGATTTTAAGGATGCGAAAGACGTCAAGCGGAAGATCAAGAATGCAAACCGATGGTATAACCGGCAGCTACAAAGAATTGCGGAGGCGGTAGGAATAGACAAGACCGTTTCCATGCACATTGCCCGGCATACGTTCGGGAATCTTACCGGTGATAAAATCTCCCCTCAGTTATTGCAGATGATCTACCGGCATTCCGACATCCGGACGACGATGAACTACCAGCAGCATTGGATGAACCAGGAGAAACTGGACGAAGCGATCAAGGCGGTGGTGGATTTTTAGGTTATTTCTTACTGATGAATTAACCAATCGCAAAGAGAAGTCAATTGTTTGTTCTCCGTAAGATTAGCTGCATTATGTAGCACACCTTTCCGTAGCTGGTTAAAAATTTCATCTGCCATGCTATTCTCTATTGCCGCTCCAACAAAGAATGTGATTGGAGGATTCTTTAATTCCTTAAAGCTTGTCCTTATTCGCCCTAATGCCGAATTTGCAGTTTTCCAATGTTCATCGGCTCCAGCCGGATCAATTCCCCCTTTCAACTCGCCAAGCGCAACATAACAATTATTGTCCCTGTGAATGGACTGTTTGCTTCCAGGGCCCTTTACAATTAAGCGCTCGGACGTGCCATTCAATAAACATAAGTCAACATTTTTATTCACTATTGGAACATTGACGTTCAAGATAAGCACACGATTATTACCGTTCCGTTGCCATGATACAGCCTTAATCCGTTTCTCAAGGCCCACATCCTGATCGGGCTTGTTTTTCCATTGATAATCGTTACTATCCAAGTACTGAACATCAACCTTGTATAGGTTAAATATTGAAAGCAAAGTACGCAAGAACATGCGCTCTCCCAATGTGCCTGCAAGATTTCTGGCTTGACCTCCAAGCGCATCCCCTTTTATAAGCAAATACCTGTAAACAAGTTCGTCAACGAACTGTCTTCCAGCGGGTTCAAGAAATTCATCAATCAGCCCCTTGATAGCAATGGTTTCATCTTTACCAGTAAGATACCCCAATGCCTTTTCCGACAACCCTGAAGCGGTTAACAGGCTTGGCCGCAGTTCTTTTACCAACAACAAATCCTTAGGCGATTTTACACGGCCAGCTAAAGTTTTCAGGGCTCTGGCTTCATCCACATATTGTTTGGCCATGTAGTTCTTCTCCAGAGCCATTGAAATAAATCCGGCCCGAGTATTCTCACGGGAAGTCACTAAGTCAGAGGACTTCTTTAGATGATCGGTATATCTTAGAGTTTTTGCCACAAGTAAACGCATTTACGAATTTCCGTACGGCCATAGTTCCCCATCTGCTGACTACTGTTCCCCTTACCTTTTGGGAGCACAAATATCTTGTTAACCTTCATGCCAAAGGATTCCGCAAATCGTGAAAGAATTATATCAACCGGAACTTCCTGCCCTCCATAACGTACATTATCGTTTACCATTACCGAATAACCACCCGGTCTCAGCACTCTGGACATTTCATAGATAACAAAGCACATCTCAAGAAAGTAGTTTTCAACCATTCGCGCAATGTTGGAATTGTTTAGTGCATTGGCATTATTCAGATCGCGTAAGGCAGTATTGGTCTCCGTCATGGCCTCACAGCCCCGATATGCCTGCATGATTGCTTCAAACGTGCCTAATTGTCCATTACGTTTATAGAATTGGTGAAGTAAATCTACCTTCTCTCGGTTCTCCACCGTGCAAGATAGCATTGTTTGGCGCAGTTCTTTTACCCGATCATGGTTACAACCAAGAAAAATCAATTCAAGCGCATACGTCCTTGTGTAGTCATAACGATTGCAATACGGCGGTGAAGTGAAAATGAAATCAAATGATTCAGCTTCCAGTGAAGGCAAGGCATTAAGACAAGAATCGTTTATGATTTGCAAAGGTTGCCGCTTGTTGATCTTTGGCTTATCAAAAAGCGTGTTCCTACCAGTCGGCGCTTTGAGATCATGAAGCATCTCCGCCAACTTTCGTTCTGCTGCTTCCCGGAAATCATATATTTTACCCTTATCAAATTTGCCCTTCAGGTCGCGTTGGGAACGATAATCCCATCTTAGGTACTGCCCGTCTTTTCGGGTGAAGCTAATTTCTTCCAGGACACAAAAAGCAGCAAATCTTAATAAATCGCAGAGCCTATCATCATCTAAAGAATGAGCAAACGTTAGATACTTGTTTAGATAGGTTTCCGTTTCTTGAGAGAATGCATCTTTGGTAATGGAAATATGATGTATATAGTTGTCATAAGGTCTTTTTTTGTCCAATTCGCCCCAAATCGTATTCACCACATCTTCAAAAGCGGCTATATCTAAACCTGAAATCTGATCTCGCACTTCCATTGCAAAAACCCCCACCGGAAGCAATTCAACACCGACCGACTCCCAGCCTAACTCTTGAGCAGCAAATAGTGTAGCCCCGGCTCCTGCAAAAGGATCCAAAATCCTGCCTGGTTTGGGATGATACGTCTCAAGAAAGTGTTTAACCAATATAGAGGAAAACCCCTCTTTATATTTAAACCATCTGTAAAATGGAACTTCTTTGTTAGCCTGAAAGCTTACAACCTGCCGGCTAAGTTTCTTGTCAACTTCCAGTTTCTTGGCGTACCTCTTGAATAGCTGCTCCCGTTTTGCCGTACTTATAAGCTCTAATTCTTCCACAATTTTGATATGTAATTAATGTTTAACAACCTAATTCAATTCCCTTAATTCGGACTCAAGCGTCTCTGCCTTGGCTTCGATTTCTTTAGCTTGGTACTATCAGACATCAACCGGCATTTTTTACCTTAACTGAATACTTAAATTTTTCCTCAGCTACCTTCAAGGCTTCTGTTGCCAGCCCTTCCCCGTCTATCTCATATAATATTCGGTCGCTCAGATAGGCCACAAGCATTTCATCTCTATCTGCTTCAAAGTACCTGGCAAGTTTCAGCACTTGCTGCCTGTTTGCCCAACGCTGGCCGCGCTCAATTTTACTTAGGACAGCAACATCCACCCCTAAGTGCGTAGCCACGGTTCGGAGTGTTTCCCCTTTCTGTACTCTCAATTTCCGTATTAGCTCTCCGATGCTCTCCATATCCTTGAAGTAGTTTGACAAATAAAGTCAAATTGATGAGGCAATATCATGCCATCCGTACTTTGTTTTACAGAAGTTATTCACAAGAATGGGAACGCCTTGCTGGCCATGCTACTCAGATAAGTGGGTGGTAATTCTTGATGCTGGTGTATTCATCCGTAATCTTGGATGACACGGACTTGTTCTTGGCTTGAAGCCTATTGATTAGCAACAGGAAATAAGCAAGAATTCCTTCTATTACGAGGGTCAATGCCAAGAGAAGAATGCCTCTCAAAGAGAGGATGTTTTCGAGAGCAACCCATAGATCAAAGCTAACTTGTGGAGGTTCGCCGCCCCTGAGAGGTAAGAAGTGTAGTGGGTAAATTACAGTAAGCAGAAAGCCAATGGCGAGGATATAAATTACTGTTCGTATCGGTTTTACATTTACGTCTGAGGTGTCACCATTGGATCGAACAAGATTGAACTTTTCAATAAGTGATTCGGCTTCAATCTTTAGCTGCTTGATAAGGTTTCGTTCATCTTCAAGGCGATTCCACATGCCTGCGGGCGGAATAGATGTCATTGAAACTATATCGTAGATTGATCGCGATTTTAAAACCTCAGAGATTCTTTTGTCAAGCTCCCCAAGACAAGCCTCCGTTCTGTAAAGCGTAGACTCAATTTCAAACAACTTGCCGAGCCTTTCTTGCTCCGTTAAATCTTTGAAATCGCCTCTCTTGATCGCTTCCTCCAGGTCGTCGCTGTATTCTATATTTTTGCGATCATACCAAGCAAAGTGTCTTGAGTCAAGTCGCTTTTTTAGATCGTTAGAAGCAATGATCAATTCTTCCAGATCATTGGCATTCTTTTCGCTCTTTTCGTTCTCCCCCAGTAACTTGGAAATGATAAAAGCAGCAATAATCCCAATTAAAGCTGCTCCGCATTGTGCAAATGCGGAAAAATACCAGTTCCAATCTGTTGTCATCGTTCAGTAGTAATGGAACGTAAATATACTTCTATTTGTCGGGAAGGAATTTCCTGCCAATCATTATCCCACCGGCAAATAATCCCACCTTTTCCATCACCCTCCAAAACCTCCGATGCTTTTTCTTTTTCACCTGCATATTGCCCTGATGATCCATCCTGATCTCCCGGAACTCTGGCAAAGGGTATTCGTTAATCACCGGCAGACCGGCGGGCGTGATCGTATGGATTTTGGCCAGCTTCGAGGTGATCTCCACGGAAGTAATGAGCGTATCCTTCTCGATCCGCTTCCGGTACACCGTGTCCGTCTTGTACACCAGCACCTTCACCGACTTCTCCACATACTTGACCTTGACTTCCTTGTACGGTTTGTTAACGTAAACCGTATCGGTTCGGGTGATCCGCTCCGGTTCCTGGTGGTAGCAACCTTTCAGGAAAAGCAGCCATACGGCAAGGGTGAGAATGATTCCGGTGGTGAAATAGGTGAGTTTGGTTTTCATTTTACAGGTCTCCGTTATCAGCAAATGAGTAGTAGGTTTCTTTGGTGAGGATGATGTGATCCAGCAAGCGGATGTCGAGCACTTCGCCTGCCTCTTTGATTCTGCGGGTGAGGATGCGGTCGGATTGGCTTGGGTTAAGATTGCCGGAAGGATGGTTGTGGGCGATGATGATAGCCACGGCTAAAGACTTCAGGGCGGCGGCATAGATCAACCGGATGTCGGCCACCGTTCCGGCAATGCCACCCTTGCTCAATAGCTGGTAGCCAAGTACCCGGTTAGACTGGTCCAGGTGCAGCACCATGAATTCTTCCCTGATCTCGATCTGTGCACTCCAGGCCGCACGGAGAATCCTGACTACTTCCTGTGCACTGGTCACTTGCGGCCTTTCCGAAGCCTTGATCTTCCGGCTGTAAACGATGCGGATTTTAGGCGGCCTCAACTTCCTGTCTACCCGGCCAAGGCCTTGCCGCCTCCTGCGGCGGATGAACAGCGTGCCGAACAGGAGCAGCAAGACCAGGGCTACCAATACACCGGCCTTGCGCATACCTATGCCAGGTTAATGTATTCACCATCACGCTGACCGCTTGCATAGAGTTCCTTCAGTTCGGAAAGGGTTTTGCCGAAGCGCATCTCGAAGTGGGGCAGGTCGGTGATCGTCTTGAAGTCACCACCCCAGGCAAAGCCCAGGCGCTTACCCAGCTCGCCGATCTTCTTCCAGTTCGGATTCGTCCACACCGGCTTGCCATTCCTGATCTCCACCACGTCGATGGCCAGCCCGTAGTTGTGCAGGCTTTGTCCGGGTTTGGCGTTGGTCACTACTTTACCCGGCATTGTCCTGCCCTTGGCGTACAGGCTTTCCTGCTCTGCCCACGTACGCAAGGCAGAAGTGATGCGCAGCTTGATGCCCAGCTCCTTTTCTGCCCGGTTGATGAACTCCCTGGCCTTGTCCCGGATAAGCGGATGCAGTAAAGCAATTCGCCTTTCGGTTACAATGTCCCAGGTCTTTTCACGGATAAATTTGACGGTATTCATAACGATATCTTTGAGTTGTTTGCGTTTGCGGAAAGCCGCCAATGTCCCGATCAACAGGAGTATGGCAGCTACGATCATAGCTGTGCGCTTCCTTGCCATACAGCGATCAGGTTACAATGTCTTTCCAGCGCTGGAAGTCCTCGGATGACAGTTCCCGGCGCAGCCGGTCGCTAAGTCCTTCGTTGTATTTCAGGCGGTAAGCATCGCTGATCTCTCTCAAGGAACCTTTGGTCTGTCTGGCCAGTGTCTCGATGGCCTGCTCGTCGGTTCCGTCGTAGTTAATCAGCGCATCAAAACCGGAAGGGTTTACTGCCTCGCGGTATTGCTGTGCCAGCAGGTTCACGTCCTTGTATTCCTGCTTGTCGAACTTCTTCGACCGGACGCTTTGGATGGCCTTACCGATCTTTTTTTTAAACAGGAAAATCAGCACCACCAGGGCGATCACGGTAAGCACCACCTTGTTGGAAAAGAATTTCTTAATGGCTGATATGATGTTGGCAAGTATCAATGGGTTCATGTCGTCTTGGTTTTACCCGAACTTCACCCAGGCTTTCCGGGCAATGGCGATATAGTCCGATAAGGAAAGTTCCTGGCCTTCTTCCGGTACTACCTCCTTGATGAACTCGACCAGTTCGGGGTGTTCTACAATGATTTCGGTGGCCTGCATCATGTCGTCATGCTCCAGGTGGTCCTGCAAGTCCTGGAAGGCCTGTAACTTCTCGGCAAGCTCTTGTTCGTCCCTTGCCTGTACCCGGAGTTCAATGTTGTATGTCTGCATCGTTATCGGTATTTGGTTGTTCGTTATCCATTTTGTCTCCGGTTGCCTCTTGTTCAGTCCCGGCTGTTTCCTCCTGTTCGTACTTTCCGATTTCATCCTCGACCATCTGCTCAAAGTCTTCTTCCGGTTCCTCCGTTTCTTCCACTTCTTCTTCCGGGTTTTCCGGCTCGTCATTTCTGATGGAAAACTTTACCTCGCTGCGCTTCCTGGCTTTCTTCTCCTTCCTGCCTTCTCCCAGGCTCTTGTCTTTTTTCTCCCGGCTTTCCCTGATGAGGTCTTTCAGGATGCCACCCAGGGCGGAAGGGATCTCCTTCAGGTAGCCTTTCAGGTTCTCCCTGATCTCTCCCTGCTTTTCGGCCAGTTCTTCTTCGGCCTGGCTGATGGCCTGCTCACGTTCTGCCACACGGGATTCCCGTTCGGCCAGCAGCATTTCCTTGAACTTGAGGGACTGTTCCATCATGCTGTTCTGCAAGTCCAATTTCAGGCGTTCTTCTTTCACCTCGTATTCCTGGCGCAGGCCCTTGAGTTGGAGTTCCAGTTCATCGCGGATCGTGCTGACCGGCTCGGCGTGTTCGACCTTCGGCTGGTTGGATTGGGTGGTCAGGTTGATGTTCACGTTGCCGTGCTTATCCACCTTGTGCGGCACGCCGTTGATCTTCACCGTTTCGTCGTCATCGGCAGGTTCGACCCATTCGATTTCCTCATTGATCTTCACGAAGTAGGGCGGGTTGTTCCTGGAGCTTTGTTCATTCATGCCGTACTTGACCTGTACCTCGGCATCCACGTTGTCGCCGATGATCTTGTCCAGCACCTCGCCGAAGGACTTACCATCGGGGTTATTCTCATCGCTGGAAGCAATGGTAATCCCGTTCTCATCCTTAACCGACCAGTATTTGTACCGGGCGATCTTCTTCTTGGCCAGGTCAGCCGTTATATAGTTCTTGACACGCTTATTCATACATCAGCATTTTGGGGCGCATGGAATGTCATTATGATCGAATTTTACCCGTACATACCTCAGAAAGAAGTCCAGGCCGTCTTCACCGGCGCCGCCCACCTGTTTGATAATCACGTCGCTCCAATGGCGGCTTATCAGGCTGCTTTCGTTGTAGGCTTCGTCCGAATTATCACTCTCAATTTCTGCCTGGCTTTGCGCCTGGGCTTGCGACTGGGTGCTTGCGGAAGCAGATGCTTCAGGGCCGCCCCCGAACAGGGAGGCAATCGCTTCGGCCTGGGCCTCCGATGTTGCCTGAGCTTGTGCCACGGCAACGATGGTAGCCGATATGCTGCACCCTTCGGTCAGTCGCATGGTAAAGGGCGTATAGACCACTTTGCTCGTCCCGGAGAGAAGGGTCAGGGAAAACGTGTTGGGTAGTTTGATATGGCAAAAGCAGACGTACACCACTTCGTTCGCCCCGACCTGGATGCGCCGGGGTTTGCTTACCACGTTGTCCGTCATGTGGTAGCGTGCCACGCCCCGCTCGCACATATCGGCCTTTATCATCTCCATCAGTATGACATCGTTGGTCGTCATCGCTCACTCTCGATTACCAGGTAAACACTCGTATTGGACGTGGCCACCGGTGAGAACTGCTGTTCCCTGGCCACCCGTCCCCGGATCACCCGGCCTTGCAGTTCTTCGCTCACCCGAAAGATCACGTCGTGCATGTTGCGCTTGACAATCGTGGCATGGACGACGCTATTGAGTGCCAGATCGGTTCCGTTCCCGAAGGCGACGGACAACTCCCGGTCGCGGGAGACCAGGATGCCTATGGCCTTCTTCTCATGCTTCTTCGGGGTGTAGCAGAACGTGTCACTCTCACCCGGAGCCAGGTTGCCCTTATACAGCCGTATGATCTTGCGTTCAGTCATTCTCCAGGCGCAGGTAAACACGGATCGTTTTCGGGTAGGAACCCGTGCCGTCGTCCTGGAAGTCGATCTCCAGCTTCTTACCGTCGGCCATCTTGTCCAGGGAATAGAACCGCTCATCAGGAGCCACGAAAGGGCTGGTTTGCAAGAAGGCCACCTCGAAGTCTTTGGGGAACAGGTCGTCCCCGTCCAGGCTGATTGAGCGCAGGATGTTGTCCAGGCCGATGTTGTCCAGGAAGGAAATACCGGTGAGCTTCTTGTAGTCCTTGTCCAGGTCTTCCGATATGCGGATGGTATCCCCCGGAGCGGCTACCTCCTTTTCCAGCAGTTGTATTTTCACATCTTTCATCAGCCTTCTGTTTCTTCGGGTTGCTGTTTCGGCGGGGTCACGATGCCGAACAGGAAGGCGCTGTACGCCTTGCGTCCCTGCTCAGTGGAGCGGATCACCTGGCACAGCTTTCTGGCCTCGTCCGGGGACAGTGCATTGATGCACCGCACAATGTTGGCGATCTTCTTTTGTGCTGTTTCTTCAGCCATAGCTTTTTGGGTTAAGAGGTTTTACAATGGGATAATAGGGGCGGGGAGCACGGAGGCTCCCCGCGTGATCCCTTCTTAGAATCCGTAAACGGTCGTCCCGATCAGCTCGATCTTCAGGAAGCCTGCCACAGCGTTGGGCAAGTCCACATTGAACTCGATGGGCGTTTGCGGCTCGACGGTCTTGGGGTTGCTCAACACGTACAGGCCGAAAGGCTTGTCCACGTTGTAGCCCACGAAGCCGTCGTGGAACCGGCGGATCGGCATTTTCTCAAATACCTTGCGTCCGTTCAGTTCCACTTCCCATTCGCCGTTCATCAGGTCGGCGGGGAATACATCGGTGAACGCTCCGTCGATGGCGGTGGCATCGAACAACAGCCGGAGGCCTGACAACACCAGGTAACGGTCTTTGTTCAGCTTGCCGTTGTCGATGTTGGTCACGCCGATCTGCTCGGACTGCGACAGCTTGATAAGCTCGGCACGGGTTCCGGCGATGGGAGCCGTCGCATAATACGGCGCATCGGAGATTTGCGCCTTGCGCGTTTGCAGGGCTTTCTGCACGTTACGCGGCAGCATGTTGAGCCGTTCGAGCATTTGCCTGCGGAAGCGGTCAGCCCCGATCTCGTTGGAGGCGGCGCCTTTTGCCGCCATTGCGGGTTTGCCCCTGCCCAGGCTTCCGAAGCCTGCCAATACCAGTTCATCGCTGGTCATTTCCTGGATGTTTGCATCTGCCATAGTTTTTTTGGTTTTAGCACCCACCATAGCTTTAGCGAAGGTGGGTTGGGTTATACATTGGGTTTCCTTCTGTTACAGTTGTTTTGAAGCCATTTTCAGCAGGGTCGAATACTTCGACTTGGGGTGATCCTTTTGCAGTTTCCGGGCGATCTCGTGCATTCGCTTCATGCGCTGCCTGGAAGTCATAGTCTTGACCCTTGCCCGCTTGACGGTGGATGAGGGCAGGCGCAATACCGTCGTGGACCCTTTCAGGTCTTTGCCCGTTTTGCGTTTCGCGGTTGTTTTGCGGCGGGTGTTGGTTTTGGCTTTGCCCAGGCCTTTCGTTTGGTTGCGCTTGCGGGTACGCGCCCCTTTCAGTCCGGCCAACCGACGTTTCTGCTTCTTCTCATGGCGTTTCCAGAAGAACAGGGCAAGGATCAGTACGACGATGCCAATGCCGCTACCGATAAGCGCCTTGCGGTATTTCTGCGCCCAGGTGACGATGCGTTTCAGCAGTCCGGGTTTTTCCCCGTTATCGTCCGCGTTTGCATCATCCCAGGCGTTGTCGCTTTCGCCTGCGTCTGCGGCGCTGGCTGATTCCGTGGCGAAGCTGGCGGCAGGAACGTCCGTATTGTCGAACTCCACCTGGTCCACGCCGACATTCTCGGCGGCCTGTTGTGCTGCTTTCTTCGCAATGCGTTTTTCCTTGATCTTCTTGAACAACCTGGCCGGGTTGATGGCATTCAATATCTTCTTAATGAATACCACGAAGGGGCTGGCGGTGGCGGCTGCCGTTGCTGCGGTAACCACGCCCAGGCCGCTCAATGAAAGGCCGGTCTGTTTGGCGGCGCGTCCCTTGACGACGGCTGCCCGGAACTTGTCGGCCTTGCCGCCCATCTTGGTATAGAAATTCTCGGCCTTGTTTTTGGCATCGACCACCTTGCGCCACTCGGTCATGTCCAGGTTGTGCTGCTCGGCTTGTTGCTGGGTCAGGTAACCCCAGATTAGCCGCTCGGAGATTTTGAACATATTGGTCTTCAGTACCAGCAGGGTGGCCGCACGGACCGCGATGGTGGCCGGGTTGAACCGGACAATGGCTTTCAGTCCTTTCTTGATCCCGGCACCGACCTTCTTGAAGAAGTTCTTCAACTTGCCTTTGCGGTTGGCCTTACGTGCCGCCCGTTTCGCTTTACGTTCGGCACGACCGGCAACGTCCCCTTCGTCCAGGATGTCGGACACGTCCACACGGGCCAGGTAGATTTCCTGGTCCATCTCGTCGTCCATGCCGGAGAGGTTGTCATTTTCTTCCTCCAGCTTGTCCAGGGAGAACAGGATGGACTTGAAGAAACCGGCATAAGCGCTTCCTTCCTGGATGGCATCCATGATCGTGCTGCGCCGGTCTTCCTCGTCATCCCATGCGTCGATCACATCATTGAACAATTCCAGTTCCTTGCCTACATCGACCATCCGGCTGAGGGCAGTGGGTTTTTCCTGCTCGGCCATGAGCGTTTCCCTGGCCTTGTTCACCTCAGCCAGGATGCCCCGGTCAACCAGTTGATTCACATCACCCTTACCGGACAGCACGATGTCGGCTTCTTCTGCGGAATTCACTTCCTCGAATCCTTCCAGGAAGTTTTCTTCGAGCATGTCGTCTTCCTCCCCGGGGATGGCCGGGAAACCTTCCAGGGAGAAAGGGGCCTTCAGCTCGTCCCGGATGTCGTTTGCAAATTCGCGGTCAACAGCCGTTTCAGCCTGGCCGATGCTGCCTGATAGTTCTTCTAATTGCATAGGGTAGGTTTTTAGGTCAACAATAGGTTTTGCTTCGTAGTTGAACCGGGGGATCTCCGGCACAACATCCAGCACAAGGGGTATCCCGCCGTTAAAGGCGACGGGATACACATGCTGGAATTTGCCCTTGTCTTCGTAGGCGGCCACACGGAATTCGTGCGGGATGCCCAGGCGGAGCAAAAGGGCGCTGATGAAAATGGTGTAGTCGTCACAGTCCACGCCCGTCATGCGGTCACGCCAGGTACGGGCGGGAGTGCGCAGTTCCTCGATGCCTTCGGTGTCCAGTTTGTAGGCGATGTTGTCCCGGACGAACTGCCAGATGGCGGCGGTGGTTTCCTCCACCGTATCGCGTTCCAGCAGATCGGCCAGGCCGTCCACCTGGTGCTGATCGCGCCGGGCGATGAGTTGCATGTTGGACAGGGTATCGTCCAGGGAAGCGTTCTCCTTGATCGTCCGCCGGAAACCCTTGTAACCTGCAATGAGCATGTCGCCTGATATGTCCGCCAGTCCATTCACTGCTGTTGGGTCTTCTGTTTCAGGGTGGCTATTTCGTTGGACAGCCTGCCGGTGCGCTGGTACAGATTTTTGATATCCAGCTTGTGTTCGGCGATGTCTTTCTCGATGCCCTTGTCGATGTGGGTCTGTATGCTCACGACCACTTGTTGCAGCTCGTTGATGTAGTCGGTCAGTTGTCGCAGCAGGTCTTTGATCTCCTTGTGGAAGGTGCGCATCCAGTAACCGACAAGGCCGATCACGACAGACAGCAGGATGGTCATTATGGTGATGAGGATATTCAGTTCCATTACACGGTGATGTTTTGGTCGATGTCCACCGTGATCCCATCCGCGTCCACGAACCCTTTCATGCGCAGGGGGATGCCATACTCCCCGGTGGAGAGGAAGTTGGCTCCGACGGTGAGCACTCCGCCTGCCTCCTTGATGAGGCGCAGCATGTTTTGCGGGGAGATCGTGAACCGGATAGGAAATACGGTGGTCTGGTTGGGTTTGATCTGTATGGGTTGCTCCAGGGGAGCCTTTTGTTCGGCGATCAGCTTGCCGGAAGGGGAGAACACCTCGATGTTGAGTTGCTCGATCTGGAAAGGCGTTTTGGAGAAGTTGGCGACAGCCTGGTTTATCAGCACGTCCACATCCTTGACGATGTTGGAGAGCTTCAGCCCGTCCGGGAAGGAGAAGGATTGTACGTCAAACTTGAGGCGTTTGGCGTGGCGGAACTTATTGAACAGCCGGATGCCCTTGTTGCCAAGGAACAGGAGCAGGACAATGCCAATAAGAGCCAGGATACGCTTCATACTGCGAAAGTGCGCAGACTGGCAGGGTCAGTTTTGGAGGATGGAGGGTATTAGAGGGTTTTTGAGGGACAAGCAGGATTTAAAAGAATGTACCTTTTTTCTTGAACGTTTCAACAAACTGATAAAAGCAATCGGGATCGGTATTGATGTCAAACGAAATAGATTTTGAGAATAGTCCCTTATCGTAAACTGTCACAAGGTTGGGAAATCTGCTTCGATAGCCATAAGTTCCAATTTGCATGCGGTCATTTGCAAGCACATCCTTTAAATCAAGCCTAACACCTTTCTTTTCAATATGTCCATCCGAATGAAAACGCACTTGCCTGTTTTTTCCGGTAGAAACATGTGGGTAAAGAAAACTATTATCAGTAATGAGGGATTCTGCATATCGTGCAAGACGATATTTGAAAGACAGGTGTGCGACAATTTGATACATTAACATAACTGTTCTATTACTTTTTCTTCCGGATACAACCGTCCCTGAACTGTGAACGAACAATGAGGCACCGTCAGCATAAATCGTGAGTTGCTGATTTTTGCCCATTGGCACAAAGTTAAATGAGTGGCTCAGCCCGGTAAATTTTATCCCTTCGACCTGATCGTAGGTGTAGTTGTTACCATTATATGTTATCCTGTCATGGTCAATCTTGAGGTTCTTGTATTCGAGCGGAAGCGACAAACTGGTTTTTGGTTTAAGTAAGTTACTTCCTATGCTCTTGAGCATATCCAAGCCCTTTGCGGTGTTTTCTTTGATGGTCTGGTAGCTATCGGTTTGCTTGCTGTCAAACCATTCACCGCAATGTTTGCATTTTACGGCTTCATCCTTAACTTCCTCGGCACAGTATGGACAGATCATGTGTTGGGTTTTCTACCTCTAAAGATACGATAACATTTGGCAGAGATTTAGAATGTCTGACCGGGGCGATAGCAACTAACGATATGCATTCAATACCTCAACAACTTCTTGACGTGGTACCCCCTCATATTCGCAATATTCCTTTACGGTTAGCTTTCTTTTACTTTTTCCCAAAGCATCTCTTATCGCCTTGTGTTCCTTCCGTGCGTATTCGTAACGGGTCTTTCCGGTAAGGATCATCAATTCCTTAACGGATAGGAATATTCCTCCTTTCAGCTCGACCATGATTACAGCCTTATAATGTAGAGCAAACAAACCTCTGATCCCTGATCGTCTTTCAAACTCAGGGCGGTTTGCAGTTCTTCCTGGCCGAGGGATTCTATACTGACGTTCAGATGGTCCCGGACGTTGTTTGCTGAAAGCAATCCAACCTTGCCGTAGATCTCTTTGGCAACCTTTTCCAGGGTAGTATCCGATGCCTCGGCCAGCGTCCGTTTGAGTTCGCATTCGAGCAGATAGGGCGTTACCGGTGCAGCCTCCGTGATCCGCAGTCCGGATAAGGCCATAAACCGGGAATATGCCCCGTGATTGTTGAAGATGTCTTGTCCCATAGGTGTTTTTGAGACAAAAGTGAGGGCGGGTTATGCGGTACTTTCCGGTAACGGAAGACAAAGGTGGGTAAGGGGAAGTAAAGGCATGTAAAGGTGAGTAAAGGCGCTTCAAAAAGTCCTATCTTAGCAACTGTAATGCCGAGTAATCTATCACGATATTTTCAGGACATCAGTGCCAAGCGCCTCAGCCAGGTTGACGTTGAACCATCAAAGTCAAACCAGCATGAGATCAATACCGTGAAGGAACAGGTAGCCCTTTACGGAAGCGAGGACAGAAAATTCAGAGGTCACTTCATCTATGTGTCGGATGATGAAGAACAGGTGATCGAGGAACAGGCAGAGTTGACTTACTACGACAGCCGACGAAAAAATCCTGACCGATCCCCGGAATACCGTATTTATTACCCGTCCAATTCGGCCATCGAAAAGGCGCAGGCAGGCGACATGATCGTGATGGCGAGAAAGTCGCCGGACGACCTCGTGATGATTATTGCTCCGCAGGATTCAACGGCTGAACGCCAGTTGCTGTGGCTGTTTGGCCTTGAAGAAGTGGGAAAGAAGTTCGAGACGAGGGACTTTACTGAAGATGACAGACCGCTTGGTTTTGCCGGACGTTACATCATTGAAACACTGGGGATCGAGGTTACGGACACGGAACCCGATTATCTGGATGGAATATTGGCCACATTCGGTGCGGTTTTTCCTTCTACAGCCGAGTTCTCTGCCTATGCCCGGTCAACCCTGAAAGAAGTACAATCCGTTGGCCAGCCGGATATAGCGATCATGGAATGGCTGGAGCGTGAGGAATTGTTGTTCCGGACGCTGGAGAATCACCTTGTCGGCGAAAAGCTGGCCGGAGGGTTTGCGGACGTGGACGACTTTATTTCCTTTTCCCTGAGCGTTCAGAACCGCAGAAAATCCAGGGCAGGCTATGCTTTTGAGAACCATCTGTCACACGTATTTGACCAGCACGGTATTAAGTATTCACGCGGACAGAAAACCGAACGCAACAACAAACCGGATTTCCTTTTTCCCGGAATTGACCAGTACCGTGATGATGCCTTTTCGGTTGAACTGCTTACCATGCTTGGGTTGAAGACCTCTGCCAAGGAGCGTTGGCGCCAGGTACTGGCCGAGGCAGACCGCATTGCAAGAAAACATCTGATGACCCTGGAACCGGCCATTAGCAAGAATCAGACGGACGAAATGATCGCACAACAACTCCAACTGGTCATTCCGGATTCACTGATGGAAACCTATCAGCCCGATCAGCAGGCAGGCCTGATGAACCTGGCAGGGTTCATCGACCATATACGTGGTAAACAGTCACGGGGCTGATGGCCGATGTCCACGAGCCGGGAGTACGCTCATACAACATGAGCCGGATCAGGGGCAAGGACACGAAACCTGAAATGCTCGTGCGCCGGTTTCTTCACACCAACGGTTTCCGTTACCGGTTGCATGATAAGCACCTGCCTGGAAAGCCTGACATCATCCTGAAAAAGTACAACACGGTGATCTTCATTCACGGTTGCTTCTGGCATGGCCATGAGGGGTGCAGATACTTTGTTGTTCCCAAGACCCGCACCCAATGGTGGCTGGACAAGATCAACCGCAACAAGGCCAAGGACACTGAAAGCTGTACTCAACTGAAAAGACACGGCTGGAGAATCATTACCGTGTGGGAATGTGACCTGAAGAAAGATAAACGGGATGCTACGCTCAAGAGGCTTATTCAGAAGCTCGTGCACTGACTTTCTCTGATGCGGACGCTCTGCCATTCAGTACCGCTTCCCTTTGCTTCCGGCGTTCCTCCTGTCTTTTATATTGGCGGAAAACATCCAGCATGTTTGCGGCAACTGCCTGCACTACCGGTACAACAACTGAATTTCCAAACTGCCGGTAAAGCTGTGTGTCTGAAACCCCCGTATCGTGGATTCTGAACCGATCAGGGTATCCCATCAAGTGTTTGCATTCTTCCGGGGTCAGTCTGCGGGGATTTTTTCCGCCACGCTGCGGGATGAGTATTTCCGAGCCGTCTTTGTGATACCGGGCGCTCAACGTCCGGGCAACGCCATTCAGGTCTGTCAGACCGAATCCGAAGCCATTGCCCTTTGCCTTGTGTTTGGCCGCGTATTCCTGGAGATAGTTCCACAGGTGATCGGACAGGGTGTACTTTTCATCCGGGCTTCGTTCGAGAATATCCCTGAACTGCGGTTGTTCAGCAGGTGGTTCCGGGAACTCATACACAAGGCTTTCGGGAAAGTGTTCCTTGCTGAAGCCCACAATGAATATCCGCTCCCTGTGTTGGGGCACATAGTATTTTGCATCCAGCACCTGACTGAACACCATATACCCCAGGTCTTTCAGGTTCCGCTCAATGACCTCGAAGGTTCTGCCCTTGTCGTGTCCCCGCAGGTTCTTTACATTCTCTAACAGGAACGCCCTGGGCTTTCTGGCCTTGATAATGCGCTTGATGTCGAAGAACAAGGTTCCCTGGGTTTCATCCTCAAATCCGTGCTTCCGGCCCAGGCTGTTCTTTTTTGACACACCGGCAATGCTGAACGGCTGGCAGGGGAATCCCGCACAAAGGATGTCGTGCTCCGGTATCTTCTTCTCGTCTATTTTGGTGATGTCACCGAACGGTATTTCGCCGAAGTTGGCCTCATAGGTTTTCTGTGAATGCCTGTCCCACTCAGAACTGAACACACATTTGCCGTTCATTTCCTGAAAAGCAATCCGGAAACCGCCTATCCCTGCGAACAGGTCAATGAACGTAAAGGATGGTCGTTGCGGAGGCGGGAATGGCACGTCATACTCCAGCGGCAGTTCGTAATTGAACGCCGGGTCTTCCACGATTGTCTCCAGGTACTCCAGGGCTTCATCCTTGAAATAGCCCCTGATCCGGTCGTTGTTTCCCTGCCAGTAATGGGTCAGATAGGCAGAACCGTTGGGCGTTCCGTTGAGTTCCGGAAGGTTGAGTTTCCTGCGTATGTCAGAGTATTTTGCGCCCATGTGTCCAAACAAAAATAGAATTTCAGGGAGCGGAAATCCAGGGGTACTTTAACAACTTATCAACATCACCCTTGCAGAGCAGCCCGAACTTTACGCTTCTCATAGTTCAGAAGCCCAATTCGATCCAGGAAATCGGCGTGGCGAAGTAACATTAACATTTGTTGTGGCGTGTGGTTCGGATCAAGGAAGTTTTTTAATTTAATAATGGCGGAATGTGGTATGCCATACTCCATTAGCATAGCATGATTTGGGGACAGAAAGCCATTTTCCAGTTGTGAGGCGAAAAATGTATAGTCTCCTGGCGGCAAGCCATGTTTGTTGAATACGTGTTCCTGAATATTTGATACTGCCACAAGAATTTTAGAAAGTTTATAATCAAACCAGTGCCTGGTGCAGTTCAGGGTGTCAAATGTAACCTGATTAATTCGCTCTTGGTCGTCTGGAATTTGCCTTAGCCAATATTCGTCTGCCACCTGATTCTGAATTACACCGCCAACTGACTTGTATATAGAATACTGAATCGCCCTGGTCGCAAGGTGCTTGTCTCTCCTGATGCTTGCGTATGGTTTCCCATCCAACAGATATTTCCACGCCATCTCAATAACAGGAAGTAACTGAGGGTATTTTGGAAATCCGGTCCAGGACATGACTTGATGAAGCGCCTGGTAGTCCTTTTCAACCAATTCCAGAATAGCCAGTTGTCCTTTGATATTAACCCCTGCGTTACTTCGTATCAGATTCTGAACGTCATCCGGCAGGTTTGTGAATTCAGCAATCTTATCCTTCGATTCACTCTTTAGTTCCTTTTCGTCAATTTGTATCAATAGCTCCTCCGGGGCGGCTTGTTGAGTAATAACCGGGATATCAACATCAAGTTCAATCTGGTCTGGCTCCTCACTAAACGTGTATACATTTCCGGTATAGTGTATTTTCATCCGCCCAGATCGTCCCGATATATTCTTGTAATCAAAATAATCAATCGCCTTCCTTCCTTTCTTTTGGTCAAAAAGGACAACATTCTTAGCCGTAGTATTTACTCCTTCAATCAATGTTGATGTACAGAAAAGGTGTTGGATTTCTCCTTCATTGAAGGCATCAACGATTGTGCTTCCCAAATGTCTTGGGAGCGCACCATGATGAAACCCAACCTTATTCTTTAATGCCGATATAAGTGACCATTCAGGATGAAGGTTCTCGCCAATCCATTCGATCATTTCACCGACCAAAGAGGGATATATTTCTTGTTCGTCCACATTTTCGGGTGATTGCAGCCTTTTGGCGTATTCAACGGCCAGTTGCGTAGTCTTCGCTGGCGCGGAACAGTATATTAAGGTGGGCTCTGTCAATGAGTCCAGTAAATCAAAAAGCGCCTGTTGTTTTTCTTCTTTCTTGGCCTTGGCTGGCACACCAACTTTAATCTCGTCAACCGCTACTGTCGAGAAGTTCGTATGATACCACCTGAATTGAAATTTCTGCGCAAAATCTTCAGGTACACTTTTTACCATTGGGCCGAGCATGTAGAACTTATTTGTAAGTTTTAGCAGCTTGTAAAAAGC
>JAGQZQ010000049.1 GCA_020435415.1 Flavobacteriales bacterium | reverse complement strand
AAAATTTGTAGACCAACCCAAGCATATAGAGGTACAGATCGCTGCCGATCGCCACGGCAATCTGGTACACCTGCATGAACGCGACTGTTCCGTGCAAAGGCGTTACCAAAAGGTAATTGAGGTGGCACCTTCGTTCGGTTTACCCCAGGAGGTAAAGGATAAACTATACGCATACGCCACGGGCATTACACGTGCTGTTGGCTACAACAACGTGGGCACCGTAGAGTTCCTGGTGGATAAGGATATGGAGATCTATTTCATCGAAGTGAACCCTCGGATTCAGGTAGAGCATACCGTTACCGAAATAGTCACCGGAATAGACCTTATCAAAACACAGATCTTTGTTGCCGGTGGATATAAATTGTCCGACACCCAGATCAAGATCGCTTCGCAAGACACCATCAAAACTTCTGGTTTTGCAGTTCAATGTCGCATTACAACAGAAGATCCCACCAACGACTTCAAACCGGATTACGGTACGATCGTTACCTATCGCAGTGCCGCAGGATTCGGCATCCGCCTGGACGTAGGATCGGTATACCAGGGAGCCAAGGTAAGTCCCTTCTTCGATTCCATGTTGGTGAAGGTATCCGCCGCTTCCCGCACGCTGGATGGTGCATGCAGAAAAATGGACCGGGCACTGAAGGAATTCCGTATTCGCGGCGTGAAAACCAATATGCAGTTTCTGGAAAATATTCTGCGACACCCCACCTTCCGTTCCGGAAATGCCACCGTTAACTTCATCGCTGACAGCCGTGAACTCTTCCGCTTTGATCACCGACAGGACCGTGCTACCAAAGCCGTCAATTACCTGGCTGATGTGGTGGTGAATGGCAATCCCGATGTGAAGTTTATCGACCGGACAAAGAAGTTTGAAAAACCGGTCGTTCCCGCATTCGACCCTTATGCACCCTACCCCGAAGGCACGAAAGACCTGCTCACAAAACTAGGCCCGGATAAATTCTCCGAATGGCTCAGAAAGGAAAAGAAGATTCATTATACAGACACCACCATGCGCGACGCACACCAGTCCCTGCTCGCAACACGCATGAGAAGCTATGACATGCTCAAGGTGGCGGAAAGCTATGCAAAGAACCATCCCCAGACATTTTCCATGGAGGTATGGGGTGGCGCCACGTTTGACGTATGCCTGCGCTTCCTGAATGAGAATCCCTGGAGACGGCTCGCCGATCTCCGTGCTGCCATGCCAAACATATTGCTTCAGATGCTGATCCGCGGATCCAACGGAGTAGGCTACGCGGCCTACCCCGACAATGTGGTGGAAGCATTCGTCGAGAAATCATGGGAAACCGGCATCGATGTATTCCGCATCTTCGACTCTCTTAACTGGATGAAGAACATCGAACCCTGCATCAAATATGTACGCAAGAAAACCGGCGGACTTGCAGAAACCGCTATTTGCTATACGGGTGACATCATGGACCCCAAGCGCACGAAATACTCGCTGGACTACTACCTGAAGCTCGCCAAGCAAATGGAAGATGCTGGCGCTCACATCATCGCCATCAAGGACATGGCTGGATTGCTGAAACCCTATGCAGCAACCGAATTGGTAAAAGGCCTGAAGGACACCGTGAAACTCCCAATTCATCTTCATACCCATGATACGTCATCCATTCAACCTGCTACTTACCTGAAGGCCATTGAAGCCGGTGTGGATGTGGTTGATGTTGCCCTCGGCGGATTGTCAGGGCTCACCTCACAGCCAAACTTCAATAGTATTGTGGAGATGATGGCAGATCACAAGAGACACCAGGATTTTAATATGGAATCGCTCAATCAGTTCTCCACATATTGGGAAACGGTGAGGGAATATTACTATCCATTCGAATCAGGATTGAAGGCCGGAACAGCAGAAGTTTTCAGACACGAAATTCCCGGCGGCCAGTATTCCAACCTGAAGCCCCAGGCCCGGGCCCTCGGACTGGCAGATCAGTTTGACCGGATCACCGAAGCCTATGCTGAAGTGAATATGCTGTTCGGAGATATCGTAAAAGTAACCCCCAGTTCCAAGGTTGTCGGTGATATGGCACTCTACATGGTGTCAAATGATCTGACCGCTCAGGATGTGATGGACAAAGGTGAAACACTGAACTTCCCGGAATCCGTTGTCAATTTCTTCAAAGGCGACCTCGGTCAGCCGGTGGGAGGATTCCCTAAGAAATTACAAAAGATCATTCTTAAAGATAAAAAGCCATACACGGATCGCCCGAATGCACACATGGAACCCGTGGACATGGATGAAGCATTCAACGCATTCCTGAAGAAATACCAGCCCAAATTCGACCGTGAACTGGCCTTCACCGATTTCCTGTCTTACATGCTCTACCCCAAGGTATATGAGCAGACCTGGAACATGCACCTGCAATTCGGAGACATGGCAAGGATTCCAACGAGAAACTTCTTCTACGGCATGGAGCTGAATGAAGAATGTGAGATTGAGATCGCACCGGGTAAGGAGATCATTGTGAAGTTGCTGTCCGTAGGTCCTCCCAATGCAGACGGAATCCGCACGGTGTTCTTTAAGGTCAACGGGCAAACGAGAAACATTGATGTGAACGACCGCAGCCTCAAGATCGAAAAAGCGGAGAACATCAAGATAGACGAAGGGAATGCAAAACAGGTGGGTGCCCCGTTACAGGGTCTCCTTTCAAAGATATTCGTTAAAAAAGGACAAACGGTTAAAAAGAATGAACCTTTGTTTGTGATTGAAGCTATGAAAATGGAGACGACAATCACAGCGCATGAAGCTGCGGAAATCAAGACGATTCACCTGAAGGAAGGAACATTGGTAAACACAGATGACCTGGTCATCACCCTATCCTAGGGCGGTGACATTCTTAATGTGTTGACCTCTTAAACCGCTAAATAGGGCAAACAGTGAATTTGTTCCTGTAAGATCCCTCGCTGCGCTTCGGGATGACAAGGGCATTTGTAACTTAAATGGGAAGAAAGATAAAAGCAGGCGATTGGACCACTAAATCATCAAAATGTCAATCGCCTGCTTTTATCTTTCCGTTAGCCTCATGATTCCTGTCATCCCGAAGCGCAGCGAGGGATCCATGAAACCGAACACTGCCTATATCCATAGCCAACGCCTTCATTCTTCATTCTTCATTTCCAACTCTTCATTCTTCTCAGGTTGTTGTTCCGCTTCGGAGGGTTGCGCATCCGTTTTTTTCTCTGATGATCTGCCGGAAAATACTTTGCGCATCAGCCCCTGCCAGGTATTGAACTCTTCCCGGTAGAACAATCCGACTCCCTGTGAGTAGGGCGCTTCCTGGCTGAGGAGATCGAAATCATTGGATCGGTTGAACGCCTTGACACGGAACTTACCATCTTCCCTGACTTTGTATTCCAGGTTGAAGTCGCCCACCAGCCGAGAGGGATTGTTCTGCTGTTCTCCGGCATAACCCACGTTGCTCTCCAGCTGCACACGGTCGTGAAAAAGTTGGGTGGATAAGGCCACTTCTATCTCCTCCTGGGTCAACTCATCTCCGGGACGGTAGTTCACGTTCACGTCGTATTTGTCACTGTTCTGAGATATCCAGTTGCTAAGCTGGTGCGATAGCAGTTCACTGGTGGTATTGCCTGCTCCTTTCTCAAACACACTTTGCTGTCCGAGCCCTGGACCTCCGCCAAATTGCAACGGTGGTGTGAAGCGATAAAGCACCAGCAGACTGAACACCTGACGGTTTACTTCTTCGTCTGTATTCATCAAACTTTTCGCCTGACTTCTCACATCCTCCGGACTGTTCGGGAATGACACATCAAACCGGATATCCGGCGACAGCAGTTTGCCGGTCAGATACATATCGCAATCAACCGGAACCCTTTTGCGGTATGCCTGTGCGGTATCCTGAAAGAGATCGGACAACGATGTACGCACCCCATACGCTGCCTTCAGATCGAGGTCCGCATCATACGGATTTCCATTCCAGGTGATGGTACCTCCATCCTTCACCTTGAATTTCTTGTTGATCACATTCTGAAGGGTAAACAGGTAATCGCCCTCGGTCACCTCATAAGTGCCGTACATATTAAAGACCCCTTTGGAGCTTATTTCCAGTTTCAGGTTTGAGTTTCCTCTACCCCTCATGACATCACCGACCTTTTCATCAAATATCAGGGACACCTCTGCATCCGGGGTCACCTCCAGGTCCATATTCAGCTGGATACCATCCAGGTTTACATTGTAATCCTTGTCCTTCGTCCTGAGCGTATCTTTATGCGGATTCACAAACATCACAAAACCACTTTCACTCACCTCGTCGGGGTTATCAAGTGGGATGTTTATCCGGGTTCCTTTTTCGGGCTTGGCCAGTACATCCACCACCAGGTTACTCAGGTCTCCCCGAACATTCAGCAGTCCGCTTGCGTAGGCCTGTCCGTAATACAGACTGTTGTCCTTTGCGCCGGTGTTCAAACAATGCATCCGGTCCAGATCCATGCTCAGGTCCAACCCCCAGTTTCTGAAGCCATCGTGAAAAATTTTCCCGTACGTAATGCCCCGGCCGTTTTGTCCGTCATACAACACGAGACTGTCAAACTCCATCCAGTGTTCGGTGAACTTGACCTTGCTTCCGAAATTATACCGTGTCCCAAGGTAATTTACATTGAAAACGGTTTTCACCACATCCAGTTCACCCAACAACACCGGCTTTTTGAAACTGCCCTTGAGATCCAGCGAACCGTTGACCACACCATTCAGGTTTGAAATAAAGGCATTCACATAATCATTAAATAGATTAAGGCGGATATGCGCGATATCAAAATGAATATCCAGCACGTTTTCTGTTTCAAACGGGTAATAATAACCGTCGAAGTTCACGGATGGGCGGTCATTACGCTTAAATGTACCCCGCAGTCGCGCTTTCTTTCCATCCGGATCCCAGTCGCTGTTTACAAGCCCATCACCGATATCCTGCTCATTCACCCTGAGTCCCTTGAACTCAATATTTGTTGAAATGACGGGATTGCTGTATAAATTGGACAAGGCCGCTTGCCCGTTGATGACACCGGCTAACACGAGCACCTTATCTTGCAGGAACGGATCGGTCTTCCGGAGATCGAATTCATCAAAATCCACCAGCAATTTATTGTAAGGGTTATGAGATATTTTCCCACGTATATCCAGCGCCTGTGACTGGGAGTGCAGATACATATGATTGATGGTAATACCGGAAGTATCGAAAACAAGGCGGTTATCGCTGGCCACTGTCCACAAGGTATCATAAAACGTGATCTCCGCTTTTTTAAACACATGGGCAAACGAAGGATATGCACTGAAATCCAACGAACCAACGATATCGCCTGTATATAGTGATGAATCCTGATTATCCCACCCCAGGATATAGTTAAGTGTATCGGCAGAGGCTTCACCACTGAATGAGAGGTTCCGGGCCTTGCTGCTCCCCGGCAGATAAAGGGTATCACAATCCCAATCTACATGTAAAATACCGGAAGCAGATCGAACTGAAGCGTTGAATCGTTTAGCCTCCATACCTCCTACGCTTGCACTGGGTGCGCTCATGTTCAGGTGCACGGTATGCATGGCTGAGTTATACCTGCCAATGATGGAGGTATTTCTTCCTGGGACCTGATTAGGAAAGTAAACCGCTCCGATGTCATCCAGGTTTTTCACGGTCGCCTGGATTTCCAGATTCTGTTCCGGTAAGCGTGACGGCAGGGCGTATGGCTTAAATGACGGGAGATACTCCATAAGCGTGGCGAGTATGGACTGCTTTATATACTCCAGGCTATACTGCCCCGAGACATCAGCATCCAGCAGATCTGAACGGATGGAAATCTTGTCGTTGTTTTTAGATCGGTTGATGTTCATTGCCAGATCACCGACCATCAACGAAGTGGTATCTTTGATGATCCGGGTCCGGAGAAGATCCAGTGACCCCGATATCTTATCGATATGATCACCGGTAAGATGGATCCGGGCCTCTGTCTGAAGTTCCATGGCATACTTTTCAGGCACAAGGTTCAGCGTGTGGAAACGCGCCTTCCGTATGTTGGAAACAAAATCGAAGATGGGTTCCCGCCCACGGTAGTCGATACTTCCGTCAAAGGTCAGGTCAAGGTTTTCATCGTTGGCCTTGAGGCTTCCAGAGAACAGTTGATTTTCGAGATAGCCCTCCACCTCCAGTTGCTTGTAATCATATCCTGCATAAAGGATATGTCCGATGTTTCCTTTGATAGCGGTTTTCAGGTGATCCTTGTCGATGCCACTTCCATCTACCTTCACATTCATGGTCACCCTGCCAAGCTTAGGCGCCATGTCAAAGAACTTGCCCACATGAAACTGATCCATCCGGATTTGTCCCTTGTAACGGATGGATTCATCCCGGCTCAGAGATACGTCTGTACTGATACTACCCAATGCGGTATTAAACTGTCCATAGGCCACAAATTCGTGGAGGAACCCTGTGAAGTCTCCCGTAAACCCAAACTTCCCAAGTCGCGCCAACTGTGGAGGCAGGGATAATGTTTTTTGTTCATTGAACGGAGGGACCGGAATCTGCTCGAGGTCGAACACCGTTGTTTCGAGTTTGGTAATATTTGCATGAATAAACGTGGTGGCCCAATCCGGCATTCCTTTGATATTCACATCCCCTTCGAAATTGGATTCATGCGCGAACCGCACTTTCAAGTTACGCCCCTTGAGTTCAGACGGTTTTCCTCTGAATGAACCGGAAAGGGCCAGACGTTTGCGAATCCCCTTCAATGGCGCGGCAAACCAGGCGATATCCCCAAGCTCCAGTCGTGAGGGTTCAAAGGCTGCTTTAAAGCGGACATTGTTGTTAAAAGATGCGAGGTCTGCTGGTGTCTTGTATGACAGCTCCCCCTGAAACTTAAGCATGGACGATGGCGTCCTAAGCTCGGTATGATCCAGTGTAAGCCGGGTGGGATCGTAACGCACATCGGTATACAGATAATCCAATGTGATACCCGAGGCTTCCCTTAACGAGGCAAAAGCAATCCGGGCAGTGATGGTATCCTCCGTTACATTCAGGTCTTCCAACCCCAGATTAAGTTTACTTACCCTAAGGTTATTGGGTTGAAATCCGTCACCGGAAATTTCAGCATGATGATTGCGAAAAGAAAGAGCACCATTTTCAAGGTAATACGCAGGACAGGTTACTCCCCAGCCCTTGCTCTTTTTAGTGGTATCTTTACTGGCCAGCGAATCCAGGATAAACTGGAAATTAAGCACGGAATCCGTGTCGTACTTATGCAGATGAATAACGGGACGTTTCAGACGCAAACTTTCAAGTCTGATCAGTTTCTCCTTCCTGGAAACCCCCTGTATACCGGCACTTATGGACTCAACATACAGCAGGGTATCGCCCTTCTGATCTTCTACATAGAGACCTTCCAGTACAAATCCTGAAAAAAAAGTAAGATCAAAGCCCTGAATGGAAACATTGGTATTCCATTTCTTTGAAAGCTTCCCCGCTATCCATTGCACCACCTTTGTTTGCACATATGGACTACGAATGGCACCGTAGCCGCACGTCAGCAACAACACAGGTACAATGATCAATCCGATTAACCACTTTTTCTTCCGGCCGGTCATACAGTACTAACGGTTCGCATAAAGGTAGCAATATATTTTCCCATCGGTTTAAACGCTCCAATGTTTACAACCATCTCAGACTTGGATTAACTTCATACAAAATGAAGGTCGTTATTTCAGAAACTTCCATATTTGCATCATGAAAGACATTGTTCTGCTGGCCATCGAATCATCATGTGACGATACCTCCGCCGCGATTTCTATAAATGACAAAATTCTTGCCAACGTGGTGGCCGTTCAGCAGGTTCATGAAGAATATGGTGGTGTGGTTCCGGAACTGGCGTCCAGGGCACATATGCAGCACATTGTCCCCACCGTAGATGCAGCCCTTAAGAAGGCGGGTATCACCAAGGACCGTCTGGATGGGATCGCATTCACAGCTGGTCCGGGTTTACTAGGTTCCTTAATGGTTGGCGTCTCTTTTGCCAAATCCATGGCACAAGGCCTGCAGATCCCCATGGTGGCCGTCAATCACATGGAAGCGCACGTACTGGCACACCTAATTAATGATGGAAGCCCGATTCCCCCTGTACCTTTCTTATGCCTCACGGTCTCCGGTGGGCACACCCAGTTGGTTGAAGTTGGGAAAGATTATACACTTAAAGTCATCGGGGAAACCAAAGACGATGCGGCAGGTGAAGCCTTTGACAAAGCCGCACGTATGCTTGACCTGCCTTATCCGGGCGGGCCATTGGTAGACAAATATGGCCGTGAAGGCAATCCACATGCCTTTACCTTTGCCCAACCACAGATGCCAGGATATGACTTTAGTTTCAGCGGACTGAAGACATCGATCCTTTATTTCCTTCAAAATGAGTTGAAGAAAGACCCGGACTTCAGACAAAAACACATGGCGGACCTGTGCGCATCCATACAACATACCATCACGGATATTTTACTGAAGAAATTTGAAAAGGCCACTGTTGGCTTGGGATTGGAGCACGTAGCTATCGCCGGTGGTGTGAGTGCGAACTCATACCTGCGGGAACAATTCAAACGGATGGCTGAGCAACTGGGATGGCAAGCGTATATACCCGCCTTTCAATACTGCACGGACAATGCGGGCATGATAGCTATTGCCGGGTACCTGAAATACCTGAGAGGAGAATGGGCAGACGAACATACGGTTCCTTCGGCCCGTTTGAAATTTTAAAGTTGATTGCTTTCCGCCAGACTTTTTAGTCCCTGGGCAGATCTTTCCAGACTTCCACCCACCATGGAATCAAACATCATGACGGCAAAAAGGCGTTTGTGAAATGCCAGATCACCGAGATCCCAAATGTCGATAAAATCGACCTTTACGCCTTCTTTGGCAGGATCGATGGTAATGGATCCTTTGCCCACCAGACCGGAGCTTTCAATAAAGATGTCAAAGGCCACCATTTCATTGGGCGTGCTTTTGGTGATCACATATTCGGTATTGCCACATGTTTCACTTTCAGCGCTGAGCCTTGCATCCCGTCCTTCTACATTGCCACTATAGTAATATTTTGTATCCGTACACCGGCTGTCTACCGCAGCCCACTTCGCCCAGTTACGGGGATTATTAATGAGCTCAAACACCCGCTCGGCAGGAACGTTGATCTCAACGGAACGAACGACCTTACGCTTGGTCTTGACAAATGGTGTCAGGATCAGAAATACAACCAACACCGCTAAAAATGCCAATAAAATAACCTTGATTGCCTTTCCCATTTTCAATTGAATATGATGCGCAAGATAAATAATTAATCACAAATTTGAAGTCGGACGGGATAATCAAGGTGGTTATGGAGCTACAAACGAATTGCTTAACTTGACACCGCAGAACCCTTGACGGACATGTCATCCACACAGAGCGACGCGGAGATTCTTGAAGCATACAGGAATCATGGCAACGAAAAATTGCTGGCTGATCTTTATCTGAGATACAGGACAATGGTCATTGGTGTGTGCATGAAGTATCTGAAGAATGAGGAAGACGCAAGGGACGCGATGATGGATATCTATCATTCCCTGGGAGAGAAAGTACACAAACACACCATCGCTTATTTTAAGAGTTGGTTGTACATGGTGGTGAAGAATCATTGCCTGATGATCCTGCGGCGAAACAAAGACATACGCCATGTGGATGCGGAAGTTGTTTTTGGAGAACCTGCCCTTATGGAAAATCCATCGAGCATGCATCTCACAGACAAGGAGGTATTGGAGGATGAGATCGGTGAACTGGAAAAGGCGATCGATCAGTTGTCAGAGGAGCAGTCGGTATGCGTGAGAAAGTTCTATCTTGAAGAAAAATCGTACCAGGAAGTCGCCCATGAAACGGGATACCCTCTGAAAAAAGTAAAGAGTTATATACAGAACGGAAAACGGAATTTGAAGAATCTTCTGGAACATATACGCCAGGATGAATAGCAAAGACATACAAGCACAGTGGCTGGCCGACGAGGCCTGTCCGGCGGATGATGTCCTGCACGCATATGCGGCTGGAAAAATGCACGGCCCGGAGCAGCATGCCGTGGAAAGACACCTGGTGGATTGTGAGATGTGTCAGGATACGGTTGAAGGACTCGCCCTGATAAAAGAGCCGGAGCAGCTGCTTGATGACATCTCTGCCGCGATATCATCTCACAGTGCCGGTGGCAGGGTCGTTCCGATGCAAAGATCCTGGCTGCGATATGCCGCAGCAGTTGCATTGGTATGCTGTACAGGTGCAGCACTCTGGTGGATCGGTTCCGGTGAAAATAACACCTCCTCTGAGCAAATCGCTGAATTTAAAAAACAACCGGATTCTCGGGTGAAGAACAATAATGGTAGTGATGATGTGGGTGTTCTGAATGAACAGGCAGAATCCGATCAGGACTCCGAATCTTCACAACTGTTTTCTTCAACGGAACAAATTGCTGAGAACAGAGAAAGGGAAACAGAAAGCCAAGCAACCTCAACCCCGCAGGAGAGTGCGCAGCAGTTTGGGGTAGCTGCAACTTCCGGCAATACAAAACCGGAGGTCATGAAAAAATTGAATGTTACGCTCAATGATGAGTACAAAAGCGATGACATGGCCGGAAACGCAGCGCCTGTGCCGGCACAAATGGAAGGTGATAAACTTGTTATTTCTGAAGAAACAGAAGCTAATGATGGGTTTGATCTTGAAGAGAAGCCAGATGTTATGCTTAAGGAAAGCAAACGAAAGGACGAGGTAATTGAGCAGAAGAACACCCGGTCCGGGGCGATCCTGACGGAAGATAAAAAAGCCGAGGAGCTCCGAAGCCATTTAACCGAACCCGCTGCTGCCACCGATGCGGACATCACATACCATTGGACTACAGAAAATACGCCGACATACCCCGGAGGGGATGAAGCACTCCAAAACTATTACCGCAATCGGTTGGATACTGTCGCATCCACACTTCCTGATAGCATCAAAGTCAGCTGTGTGATCAATACGGATGGTAAACCAACCAATGTGGTTGTATCAACATCTACGAAAGGCAGCACCAGGATCATCCTGTTGACAGAACAAATGCCCGCATGGAATCCGGGTCGTACCAATGGAGAACCGGTAAACACACCGCATTCCTTTTACATCAGAATCCGGTAGTCACTCAATGGATTTGTTCAAAACTGCTTTGTGGCAAGCAGAACAAGTGTACAGGCCACCTCTACTTCAATACCAGCTTTATTCGCCAACTCCATCAGTTCAGGGTTTTCTGTACCAGGGTTCATAATGATCCGCCGGGGTTTGAGCGACAGGATGTATTCGTACAGATCGGGCTGATGGGCAGGTCCCACGTACAGGCTTACGGTATCAACACCCGTTTCCTTTGGCTGATCCGTTCGGATTGTCACCGACCCGATCTGACCGGGACGTGTTCCTACCGCCACTACCGGAATATCAGCCTCAGCCAACTTTTGCACAGCTTTATAGCCATAGCGCTCCGGGTTTGGACTCGCACCCAGAACCAGTGTCTTTCTATTATTTCCAATGTTCATACTCACAAAGATATGGATTGTCCGATGCCAAAAATGTTGAAAACCCCATTTGGATTTTCGTCTTAATAATTTGGTAACTTGTAGAAGTTATACTACATTTGGCCGGTCTCAGAGCTAATTTCAGATTATTTATTTCCTTTTGTTTTTGTTAAGTTCTAAGGTGGGATGACAAAACTAGCAACATTATTGGCCGTGGCCATGACCCTGACAGGAGGAATGGCTTATTACCAATGGAAGGAGAATACTTCGCATAAAAGAAATCCGGAGAATACACCTGACTCCGACGTTTTACAGCAAGAGATTCCTGAGAACACTAAAGATGCCCGGTTAAGGGAACTGGGCGAATTAGGTTTATCCGAACAGGAAGAGGAGTTGGTCGAAACGCTCATTGAGACCGAATACAAAACCAAAGTGGTAAGAAGCAAGGACGAAACAAAGAAGAAGCAATACAAGAAAAAGGAGATTGTCATCTTCTGATCCCCCCTCAGCATTGGCCTAACCACAGGCACATCTAATTTTTCGTATTTTCGCCGCATGGAAATCGCCATTATCAACGGCCCGAACCTGAATCTTCTCGGTAAAAGGGAACCTGATGTCTACGGAAACACTTCTTTTGAAGCGTATCTGGAAACACTCGAAAGCAGGTACCCTGATATTACGTTCAGCTACTTTCAAAGCAATGTGGAAGGTGAACTGGTGAATAAACTTCAAGAAGTAGGCTTCAATAGTGATGGAATCCTGTTGAATGCAGGCGCCTATACACATACATCCGTTGCCATCAGGGATGCCATATCAGCAATCAAAACCACCGTCATAGAGATACATATCTCCAATGTATATGCACGCGAATCCTTTCGCCATGAGAGTCTGATCGCATCTGTGTGCAAGGGTACCATTTGCGGATTCGGACTGGATTCCTATCGTCTGGGTGTCGAAAGCTTCAGAAGCTAGGAAGCTGTCATCCGGTCCTGATCAAGGTCTTTGAACCGGTGTTTTCTCTTTCCGTAATGCGCAACAACCACACTGCCGTTATAGATAGCACTCACCTCTTCTTTTTCAGATATTTCCCTGACCTCCCTTCGGTTCCTTTTCAGGGTAGATAAATGGGAATAAAAGTAGACATGGGCTCTGAAAACCGCCCAGGCACTACGCACATGTCCTTCTGCAAAGAATTTGACACTGGCGATGCCATCCAACACCATTTTGATGAACATACTCCGAAAAAGACCCCGGGCAGGCAGATTCTTAAACATCATGCTCAGGTTATTCCGGAAGTTCAGATATGTCTTACGCGGACTGTTGGTTTGCAAGGTGGCTCCACCCACATGATAAACGGTTGATGTTCCGACGTACCAGATCGTATACCCCATTCGTTTCAGGCGCCAGCACAGATCAATCTCCTCCATGTGGGCAAAGAATGAGGCATCGAACCCACCGCTTTGGTGAAAAAGTTCAGAACGGATCATCATACACGCGCCACTTGCCCAGAAAACCTCAACCTGATCATCGAACTGGCCATGGTCACGCTCAATACTTTGAAAAATCCTGCCCCGACAAAAAGGAAAGCCATAACGGTCAATATAACCTCCCCCGGCACCGGCATATTCAAATTGTGTCCGCTCCGCCTCCTTTAATAATTTAGGCTGACAGGCGGCGATGGTAGAGTCCTCTTCCATCTTTGCAAGCATGTGATCCAGCCACCCTTCCGTCACCTCTACATCGGAATTCAATAAAACGTAGTGTTTGGCATTGACCTCTTTCAAGGCCTGGTTATAACCTTCGGTGAAGCCAAGGTTTTTACTGTGACGGATAACCCGAATTTGAGGATATCTCTTCCCAAGCCATTCAACTGAATCATCTGACGATGCGTTATCTGCCACTACCACCGAAGCGTCTTTACTGAACTGTATTACAGAGGGCAGAAAGCGCTCCATCAGATGTCTGCCGTTCCAGTTAAGGATGACCACCGCGACCCTATCCATGGCTTACATCTTTTTCGGAACGCTTATGCTTCCATCGCCTGTGCGACCATAGCCAGGTTTCCGGCTGCTGTCTGATGGATTCTTCCAGCATTGCCGTATGACGTTCGGTTATTTCATGGGTGGTTGTTTCCCCGGGTTGATCGGTAATCAGAGAAAACGTCACATCATAATACCCGGGCTTCACACGTCGCATATCCAGAAAGACAACCGGGAGATTCATTTTTTTTGCCATTTTCTCGGCACCAAGATAAACAGGTGTATCCTGATGAAGAAATGTGGTCCAGAAAGATGCTTCACTTTTTAAAGGTGTCTGATCGGAAACGAACAGCACCGCTTGCTGCCGGTCTCGTGTGGCAAGCATATGACGGGACGTATCCCGCATCTTCACCAATCCGGCCCTGAACCTTGAACGTAGCTTCGCAAATAGCCTGTCCGCTACCTGACTGGATAAGGGTTTATAAATGGCGTATGATTCAAAGGGTGTGGACTGGGCCAGAAGCAAAGCTGCCAATTCCCAGTTACCATGATGCCCCATCACCACGATCACACTCCTTCCGGAATCGTGCAGGTCTTTTAATAATTGTAGATTGGTGATTTTGACATGACGCTCAAAATACGCTTCGGAAAAAGACAGCTGCCCGATCACCTCCATGAACAATATGCCCATATGCCGGTAATAGTCAACCATTAGTCGATGAAGCCATGCCGTATCTTTCTCCGGAAAGGCATTCCTGAGATTGGTGGTGATGACCGAACGCCGGTATCTCACCACATGGGCAAGCACAAAACCGATCAGTCGGGAGAATTGCCATTTCACCGGGTCCGGCAGAACGGAAAGCGGATAAAGGAGCATCAGAACAAGGTAATATCCAATACTCATCGCGGATTTCTGTACAAATCACTCGAGCGGCCACCCATATGACCCGGGCTTCCCTGGTCGTCGAGGTTACCCATGGGTGTGGTACGCTTATGTATCACCTGTTCCCATTGGCTGTTGAATACTTCCCCTTTTGCGTCAGAATGAAGAAGTGCAAATTCGTCTGTTACCAGGTCAGGATTATAAAAAATGAACCTTCTGTTTGGTTGTGCCCCTAACATGTAGTAGTGCCATATCTCGTAGGGGTATGCACTCGGCTCATTGTAACTTTTGGCGATGGAATTCGGGGCACCGTATTGGAGGTATACCCTGCCACGATCGGTATCATAACCTTTGGACAACCGGGTTCCAAACTTCTCGTTTACCTCATCCACCTTTACTTTATATTCCTTCCACGCTTTGGCCGGATCTTCCGGATTTCTTGACAACCAGAAGCTGTGAAAATACTTTTGCATTAATTCGATATCATCCGAAGCAATAGCATTATCGGCAAAGACCAGGTCCCGTTCATTGGATATCGGACGAAGCGAGCGGATATAATCGATCAACGTATCCTTCGAATGGAAGGTGGTGGCGAACGATAGCGTTATATCCGTACTCTCCACGTCGGCCATGGTCGTTGAAACGGCCGGCTGACTGCGCTGAAAGTAACGTTTTGTAATGGCCAATAATTGATTTGTAGTATCCCGAACCTCGATCACCAGGTGAAAGTCTCCGGAGTACACCTTATCCAGTGGAAACTCGCCGAACAATGCATTGGTCGGTGCGGTCACCTGTTTCTTAAACCTGCTCAGATTGGCCATGGGTGCTCGGGTTTGGTCGGATTCAATGTAAATATTGGCCAGGTACCGCTGACCGGCACCGAGAATGGCATCCGTATGATAAATTTCAGCGTAATAGGTGATCTTATCGATGGATTCCGGGTAGTAGTCCATGGCATAGGGAATCATCTCCAGGCCGCTTTTTGTAAAATCAGAAGGTGGGCCTATGGCTTCTTCATAGCTATCGACCAATTCTATATCGGAAATAAATACCTCATCGGCAGGGCAATCCACGGTAACATTGAACGATGTGGTTTGTGGTTCTTTATCACTGTGCAAATCCTGAATGGTGATCGTCACCTCATATGTACCATTGGCCAGGGGAATGCGCTGCATGTCCAGAAAATTAGGCTTGGCATCCTTTTCATTGGCTACAGGAGGACTTCTTAAAACATGCCGGTCGAGATAAACATCCCTGCCGAATCCGGTGATGATTGTTTTCACTTTCACTTCAGCATACCAATTCCCTGATGCGCTCTCCATATATTGGGCTGTTTCACCCAGCATGGTAATATAGGTTTCCACGTAGGGTCCTTCCTCTTGTGAGTAAAAGGTCGTATAACTGAAAAAGGCTTCTATTCCATTGGCCTGGGCACGCAGAAACGTCAGAAGACAGAGGGCGGAAACGATCGTGATTCTAGTCATATACGAGGCAGCTAATGTACAAAAAGATGCTGTGATGACCGGGGAAGGGAACAGATGATATAAAGGTACATCATTGTATCATCAATATCCAACACTTTACATTTTTTTAGCATTGTCGTCACCCAATGTTGCAAAGAATTCAGAAAGATTCTTTAATTTTGTGCATCATGAAAATGCAATTTCGTCATAACGGCAACTTTGGTGGTAACCACAATGTGAATTTCAACATTGTGAATTCTAATAATAATAGCTAACCCCACCCATCGTCTGCCGCACCCACCGCCGGCCGGCGGTGAGGGTGGACAACCTGATTAAACATGTGTGGATTCATTGGAGTATTTGACCTAAGGCAGGACGCACAGGCGTTGCGACCTCAGGTATTGGAAATGTCAAAACGCATTCGCCACAGAGGTCCGGACTGGTCCGGATTTTACTTTGGCGATAAGGCCATCCTGGCCCATGAGCGACTGGCCATTGTTGATCCGTCTTCAGGACGACAACCATTGTACAGTCTGGACGGAAAGCAGGTCCTGGCAGTGAATGGTGAGATATACAATCACCGTGCGCTAAAGGAGCAGCTGCAACAACCCTATTCATTCAGTACGGAATCGGATTGCGAAGTGATCCTGGCACTCTACAAAGAAAAGGGACCCGATTTCCTGGAAGACCTGAACGGCATTTTCGCATTCGCACTCTACGACGAAGAAAAAGACTTTTACATGGTTGCCCGTGATCATATGGGTATCATTCCGCTTTATATGGGACGGGATCAGGAAGGCAACTTCTATGTGGCTTCCGAACTGAAAGCCCTGGAAGGCGTGTGCAACCAGATAGAACTCTTCCCGCCCGGTCACTACATGACTTCGGATGACGGCAAACTTCACCAATGGTATAGCCGCGACTGGGAAGATTTCGAGGCGGTAAAAGACAATGAGACCGATATCAAAGCCTTGCGTGAGGCACTTGAAAATGCGGTTCAAAGACAACTTATGTCGGATGTTCCCTATGGTGTATTGCTTTCGGGTGGACTGGACAGTTCGATCGTTTCCGCGGTGGCCAAAAAATTCGCTTCCAAAAGGGTTGAGAGCGGCAATGTCCAGGATGCCTGGTGGCCACAACTTCACTCTTTTGCCGTAGGTCTCGAAGGGTCGCCCGACCTGGCAGCCGCCCGAAAGGTGGCCGATCATATCGGCACGGTTCACCATGAGATTCATTTTACGCTGCAGGAAGGCCTCGATGCCATCCGCGATGTGATCTACTATCTGGAAACCTATGACGTAACAACCATCCGGGCTTCCACGCCCATGTATCTCATGTCACGTGTCATCAAATCCATGGGGGTCAAGATGGTATTATCCGGGGAAGGCGCTGATGAACTTTTCGGTGGATACCTTTACTTTCACAAGGCACCCGATGCCCAGGCCTTTCATGAAGAAACGGTCCGTAAGCTCAAAAAGCTGAACCTGTATGATTGTCTGCGCGCCAATAAATCATTGGCAGCATGGGGTGTGGAAGGAAGGGTTCCGTTCCTCGACAAAGAATTCATGGATGTGGCCATGCGCATCAATCCGAAGGATAAGATGATCAACAAGGAACGCATGGAAAAATGGGTTCTGCGTAAGGCATTTGAGGATTACCTCCCTGAGAGTGTGGCCTGGAGACAGAAAGAGCAATTCAGCGACGGTGTAGGTTATAGCTGGATCGATACCTTAAAGCATGTAGCCAGTGAACAGGTAACCGACGAACAACTGGCCAATGCCAAATACCGTTTCCCGGTAAATCCACCGATGAGTAAAGAGGAATATCATTACCGTTCTATCTTCGCTGAGCATTTTCCATCAGATGCCGCAGCATCTACCGTCCCAAGTGTACCATCGGTTGCGTGTAGCACACCTGAGGCACTGGCCTGGGACGAAAGTTTCCGAAACACGAATGACCCATCCGGAAGGGCGGTAAAAAATGTACATTTGGAAGCTTACAAAACAGAAGAACCACAAGCCTGAACAAGCCTATGAAACATCTGCTTTTAACCATTGCCATTTGCTGCACCGCTGTATTCGCGGGATCAGCACAAAAGAAGTCCGATAAGAAAGCGCCGAAAACGCCGGAAGTCAGCACAGGGCATAAAATGCTCATCAACGGCGACAGCCTATACGTGGAAGTTGTAGGTAAAGGAGACCCCATCGTTTGCATTGCAGGAGGTCCCGGTAATTCACATGACTACATGCAACTTTATGCCGGTGACCTCGCGGAGAACTATCAGATGATCTATTTCGATGCTTTTGGAAGGGGATATTCAGCACGTGCTGAGAACCCCGAAGAATATTCGATAGATCGGGATGTTGAAGACCTGGAAGCGTTACGAAAAGCATTGGGCCTTGAAAAATGGACGGTATTCGGCCACTCTTATGGCACAGTAGCTGCGCAGGCCTATGCCCTGAAGTACCCGAACAGCCTGAAGCGCCTGGTTCTTGCAGCAGCTTTTCACAGCCATGAAATGTGGCAGGCCAATTGCGACAGTTACAATTATAATGTCAAAACGCAATTCCCTGAGAAGTGGGCCGTCATCGACTCCCTGCGGAAGGAAGGTTATATCTCCAGCGACTCCATCTTTGCATCAGTTTATGGTAGTGTCCCCACCGGATTCATGTATATTCACGATACACACAACCGGAAGAAGCTGGAGTTCAAGCCCGATATGGCGCCGGATCACATGATGAATCTGAAGGTGTATTTTAGCATTGTAGGTAACGATGCGGATTTCTTTGTAGGCGGTGACATCATCAAAACCGACTTCAGAAGGCAGTTAAAAGATGTAAAAGTCCCTGCCCTGCTACTTTTCGGAAGATTTGATTATGTAGCCACACCGGAATACGCTGTACAGTATAAGCATTACATGCCCCAGGCTCAGTTTGAGATGTTCGAGAACAGTGGTCATAACCCCATGGCCGAAGAACATGAGAAATTCCTGAAGATCATGAAGGACTTTATGGAAAAATAGTCTGCCACCATCTTAACACCCAAGGCCGTGCTTCAATTGAAAGCATGGCCTTTTTTGTTAACATACTGCGCTTTAACATGTCGAATTATCACCTTCATGTTAAAAAATCTGTCGCTCAGTGGTGTAAAAAAATTATTTCATCGATTTTCAGCGCTAAAGAGCAGATTCACCGAACCTTGTGCCTATCACCTACGTATTTACACTTAGATGCGGAAGTTCGCGTCATTTGCACTTTATTATTGACACTTATCAGAACATGAGATTATTCGGTACATATTTATACAAGCATCAGCTGGCCATGTTGTTTTTTGGATGCAGCGTGATACTGACGGGGTGGGAAGCGTATATGATGGAGTTTTATGTTTCCGGTTTCACGCGCCTGCACCTTGGTACAGTGGCCCTGGTTGCCCTGACCCTATCTTATCACCTGCGCATGCAAAGCAGGCGACCCATCCGTAGAAAGTGGTTGTTGGCCCTCGCCTATGTGGTTATAGCGGCGGCGGCTGTTTCACTGGTGGTCATCTAATTAAAATACCAACGATTGATATTGCACTTATGCATTTAGGTTACCTGAAAGGCCCGGAGATTCCGGGCTTTTTTGTTGGAATATACATAACCGAATGATGCCGGTAGGTATGCTTCAGCAACTTTAAATTTTTCATATTCTAAAGATTCTACAGCACTCCTGTTTTCACTTAAGGTTAAATTGCCGGTATCTGTTAGCAATCAGTATAATTGGAGAGGTTAATGGCTATTTATTCTTAACTCCTACTGTCACTGCGTTAGCCATCTTTTCCTTCACTTCTATGTAGCTCATCTTTTCAAAAGCCAGTGTCAGTTCTTCCTCATTGCCAATGGTCGCATCCCGAAAAGCAAAATAGGGTCCGTCCTTCCTGATCTGTACCGCAAACACCAACACTTCATCTCCCGATGGGAGGCTGTTAAAACTGAATGATTCCTGATCCCTCTCACCAGATGGCAATACCGTTGAGCGTCCTTTGAATGCGACTACCAGGTTTGTATTCTGCGCTGAACCTGTTTTGATACGCAATCGTGCCAGTGGAATCCCTTCCTGTTCCCAACGATATTGCTGGTCGCAATTGTACCACCCCAAAGTGGTCAGCCCAAATGAATAACCTCTAACCGGCGCCTCGGTTGGCAGTTGATCGCTCTCCTTGACTTTATCAGAGTTTTCAATATCTGCCATATAGTTTTTCAGTGCTGCAAATAACTCTTTCGACAAACTGAGTTTTTCATTATCCAACACCCTGGCGAAAACCCGTCCCTGACCCGGCTTCATTTCTATACCCCAGCGCACACTGGAATTGCCAAACTTTTTATCAATAGGGGGCAACCACTCACCTGACTTTTTAAATAATCCGAGTATTTCTTCATCGCATGCATCGCTCAATCCCTTGGCAATTGCCGGATTATCTACAGTGCCATCAAAACCAATATCAAACTTTAATATGGCTGTTTTTGCATAGGTAAGGTTATCGAATTTTAACCCGCAGGAAATATTTTTCTGAAGATATGATGCGCAATCATTGCAATGAGGCTGTGTGAGGAACACCCGATCATTCACGAGGTCGGCCAAAGCCTTGCCACCATAATTTTCGGGTGTTTTCTTTTTCACAACAGACTTTTTTATGGATGTGGCTCTGGCACTAACTTGATCCGGTTGTTGTGCCAGCTGCCAGTTCACGGATCCAGAAGCATCCTCCTTTCCTTGATACAACTGCATTCCCGACTTCACCTTACTTGCAGGCATATTCAGTCCCAACACCGCGCCATCCCTGACCTTTAACTTCTTTCCGTCTGAAGTTGCGGAGATATGAACCATACCTGCTGTTTCAAGCGGTTTTCCGTCAGTTGCTGTTGTAAGATTTCCCAAAAGCATATCTGCAACAGCATAAAATTCCTGCACCTTAAGGGTAACAGACCCGGATACAGGGTCCCCGTTTTCAAATACTAAGGCACCTGCCGGAATACTGAGTTCCGTACCTCCATTTGCTTTCACAGACTGATCCTTACTGATATCCAATTCAAAAGACTGCACATCTGCTCTTCCCTGTTCATAAAACTGAGCAAGTGCTTCGGACTGATCAACCACACCCGCATCTGTCAAGGCTTCATCCTGATTGGCGTCATTGGTTTGGGCTTCGTCTGGCATGGAATTACCGCAGGAATACATTCCGATGATAATAACCAGTAGCAAAATGGATAGAATACGATTCTTCATCTGTGAATTGATTTAGGACTTTAATGGAATGGTTATTTATCTACCGTAAGTATCATAGTAATTCGCAGCATGCGCCTCGTAGCGCTTCAGCAGTTCGATATTATCAAGTTCCAGTTTGGTCAGTTCCGAAGTAACATTTACTGAACGCGGTATGTACCAATCCACATATTTATCAAAGATGTAGCGCATACGGCGGGTTTTGAATGAATACCCGTGCCGGGCATATATGGAATTCCGCACAATCTCCAGGTCGCCCTTGTACATGTTCTCCACATCTTTGGATTCCAGTTTGGTATTGGATGGATTGACTTTCAGAACATCCTCCGTTACCATTTCAAAATCAAACTCTTCATTTATGGATTTATCTGGCACCAGCTCTGACCACGCCACATTCTCCGGAAGCTTGAGGTCTGGGGAATATGTGAAGTTTTTTTTATCAAGGGTGTACGACCGCTCTGTGACCGCCAGGTTCTGATCATTCGCTGTCCACCTTCCGGTCAATTCATTCTTGTCCGGTGTGATTGTAAACCGGAATCTCCCGTCATATTTATCGTCTCCCGGTTCGGTAGCATCCACCACCAGATAACCATTGCCCTTGGATACTTTTCCGGAAAACGGACGCAGGTTTCCGGCCACCACACTATGTCCATATAGTGCATCACCCACAATGGAGTCAATCGATATATTGATCTTGTTGGAATACGATGGTTCTTTATCCTTCTTAAATACTTCCGCCTTGAATTTGCCCACATAATAGCCGAGCACGCCGGCGTTGTCCACTTGCGGCATTTGTGCTTCTACCTGAGTTTCCGTTGTGGCACTGCTTTGAGCGGTGCTATCGGATTCATTATGATCCTCTGACGAAGGGTTTCCTCCGCAGGCTGCGAGCATGCCGGACAAAACAATGGCGAATAAATAGATTGACTTCATGATGATTTGGTTTTAAGGATGATAATTTCAGCAACGATCAGATTCAATACCCAGCCCAGCCACGCCACCACCTGGTAAACGTCCATGGGTCGGGGATGAAAGGCTGCTACGATAAAATATTTCCATGCCCTCAGGGTGATCGCGGACAAGGTCAGTGCAAAACTTCGGATCATCCAGCGACGATGCGCGACCATATCCCGCTTTCTTGCAGTAATGATAGCAAATAAAGTGAATACCACCCACAGCACTGCCAGCATGCAAAATGCCAGTCGGGAAGGCCAGCCACCATTGGCATATATTCCGATCACCAGCCCCGAGGGACCGGCCAGCAGGATGATGACCCCGGCGTACAACCATCCGGCCTTGCGGTGCAATGCGGGGTATTTACGGCGCAGACCTTTGGAGAACTGGGTAAAACCTGCCAGTAGTGCAAGAATGGATACAAAGACATGTATAAAGAAAGCTATACGGTAGTGCGTCATGTGCACGTAGTCCTGCTTGATGGCCAGAAAAGCCACGTCTGTTTTAATTGGGATGTACTGAAGGGTAATGGCCACCATCAGGTAAAGACAGTAACCGTACACCGTCATTAGTGAAATGGTCCGGAGCAAACGTAGGGTGCCGCTGTTCATTTCACGGGAAAGTTGAAGAAGGTTTCCGGAAATGGTTCATCCTTCAGAACGAAGTGCCACCATTCCCCATCATAAGCTATAAATCCATGGGCCATCATTTTCTCCCTCAAAAATTGCCGGTTTGTTTTCTGAAGAGATGTGAGATGACTTGCCTTTGTGCCTGACTCGGGTCCGAAGAAATCCCATATGGAACCCATGTCCACCTCTGTGTCTACGCTATCACCGGAAAGATAAACAAGGGTCAGATCCACCGTACTTCCTCTTGAGTGGCCCGAATGTTCGGAAACATACCCCTTAAGAAAGACGCTTTGCTTCTTGATATGCGGGTAGTAGGTAGATTTCATCAGGGTATCCGAAAGGTCCTTTCCCCAGCGCACAAAATGATCCACCGCCTGTTGCGGGCGGTAGGCATCCCTGATCTTTAGGCCAAGTCCTTTTTCACGGAGAGATGCTTGAACCTCTTTCAACGCCTGTGTTGCTTGTTCACTCAGGATGGCGCGGTTGGTCAGATATCCATCAACGGTATCACCGATAAAATTATCTGAGGAAAAATAGCCGAGGTCTGTGCGGATATCTTGAATCACCTCATCCACATACACAAAGCCTTCGGGCAATGAATTGATGGCAGGCATGGTATCGGCAACCACCGTATCTGTCCGCGTTTCCACAAGCTCTGCAACGGCTTCCTGCCGGGGAGATTCCGAAGATGAACATGCACCCAGAAGGCATCCCAGAACGACGGAGGTATGGTATAAAATCTTCATTCTTCAGAAAGGTCAACGTTAAAATACGAAAAGAATGATGCGGCGGCGATAAAAGAAACATAGGGCTGTAAGAAGCACATAATCTGTTTTTTATTAATTTCGCCCCCGGAGAGGTGGCAGAGTGGTCGAATGCGGCGGTCTTGAAAACCGTTGTACCGCAAGGTACCGGGGGTTCGAATCCCTCCCTCTCCGCAGTGAAGTAAAAGGCCCTGCGATAGCAGGGCTTTTTGTTTTAGGGCAGAGATATCCAAGCTTGCTTGAGATGACGGAGCCCTAAAACAAAAAGCACGACCGAAGAGCAGCGGAGGTCGGGCCTTTACTTCACTGCTGGCCCCCTACCCGGGATCAACGGAGCAAAGCGGAGTTAATCACGCAA
>JAGQZQ010000048.1 GCA_020435415.1 Flavobacteriales bacterium | reverse complement strand
CGATCTGTATGAGGTTATCAAGCTTGGCGCCTTTTCTGATCACGGTGGATCCCATGGTAGCGCGGTCTATTGTTGTATTGGCACCGATCTCCACCATATCTTCCAATACGACATTGCCTATCTGTGGAACTTTCTGGTATTCATTTTCCGTGTTGGGTGCGAATCCGAAACCATCCGCTCCGATGATGGCGCCACCATGAATGGTGCATGCCTTCCCGATGACGCAATCGTCATAGATCTTTACGCCAGGGTGGATGGTAGAGTCATCTCCGATGCGAACGTTTTCACCGATATGGGATCCGGCGTGGATACGGGTACCATTGCCTACGATGGTCCCTTCACCAATGGTAACTAGCGGCCCGATGAATATATTTTCTCCCAGGCGGGCATTATCTGCGATCACGGCAGAAGCATGAATACCAGCCTTTTTCTTCTTGTTTTCAGCGTATAGTTGGAGAAGTTTTGCAAGCGCTTGATATGCATTTTCAACACGCACCAGGGTGGATTTTACAGCAGAGGCCGGTTCAAAATCCCTGTTCACCAGAACCACGGAGGCACCCGTGTTATACAGGTGATCTTCATATTTGGGGTTTGCGAGAAAACTAAGTGAGCCGGTACTTCCCTCTTCAATCTTACTGAACCGGTCTACCACGATTTGGGGGTCACCATCAACGGTTCCCTGGAGTAAATCGGCAATCTCTTTGGCTGTAAACTTCATTGTTAATGTATTTCCAACCCTTTCAGGCATTCTTCCGGACAACAAACAAAATATTTTTTCACTCTGGCGGAGAACACCGTGATATTCAGGTTATCAGAGATATCTGCAATGTCTTCCACCCGGTTGTTTTTGCCCACTATTGTAATTTTATCTTCACCGGGTTGGTATGCATCGTTCTTAAGTTCGCCCGTAATCACCAGGTAACCGGTTTCCGAATCCGAAACACTATGCAATTTTTGTGCCTTTTTACGGATTTTCTCAATAATTTTTTGGTCAAACGGTTCTGTTTGCAATCGAATCTTGAATAACCTTCTGTTTACCAGTGATTTAGATAGGAATGATAAAAGAGCGTCATTGTGGTAGCACCATGATTTTATGGCAGCATAAATGTCGTAGTCATCCAGTCTGGAAAAATCCCGCAGAATGTGTTCATCTTTCCGGAAGCTTTCCAGGTCATGTTGTCTGGAAAGGAAGGTATATAATTGGGGAGTTGCGGTGATCTCATTTCCATCCTTCAGGAGTTCACGGGCACGACGCAGGATATTGATAAGCATGTTTTCTGCTACAACAGCAGTTTTGTGCATATAAACCTGCCAGTACATCAGACGTCGGGCAATGATGAACTTTTCAATGGAATAAATGCCTTTGCCATCCACCACCAGCTGGTCATCATATACATTCAGCATTTTGATGATGCGGTCGGTATTGATAACGCCTTCGGCCACGCCTGCATAAAAACTATCTCTTCTGAGATAATCCAGCCTGTCCATGTCCAGCTGACTGGAAACGAGCTGGTGGAGAAATTTCTTTGGATACTGATTCCGGAATATGCTGATTGCGGTTTCCAATTGTCCTTCCATTTCCGCGTTAAGCCGGGACATGAAAATTTCGGTGAGGTTTTCATGGGTGACCCCTTTAACCAATGAAAACTCAAGGCTATGGGAAAAAGGTCCATGACCTATATCGTGCAGCAAAATCGCAACCGTGACCCCAATGGCTTCCTCTTCGGTGATCTCCACATCCTTTGATCGGAGTACTTCCAGGGCTTCACCCATCAGGTGCATGGCGCCAACCGCATGATGGAACCGGGTGTGCAATGCTCCGGGGTAGACAAGATTGGTCAGACCGAGTTGCTGGATTCTACGCAAACGTTGAAACCACGGATGATCGATCAGCCGCTCAATGATGGGAAATGGGATCGTGATGAATCCGTAAATCGGATCATTAAAAACTTTCTTATCCTTTCTGATACTGGCCAATTTCTACACTTACTGTATCTTAGTAACGGTTACCCAATAGAATAATCCGTGAAAAAATGCATTTAATATGTGGTCAGGGTTCCCCGATCATCACGCGATTATAAACAATATTTGCATGGTGGGGTTGGAAGGGTACAGTGAATTATCAACAGATATATTATCCTAATGAGAAAAATCAACATTTTATGGGCAGACGATGAGATCGATCTGTTGAAACCACATATCATTTTTCTGGAAGAGAAGGGCTATCAGGTTCAAACCACAACCAATGGGAATGAGGCCATTGATGCTTTGGATCAGACCCCTGCGGATATTGTGTTCCTCGATGAGAATATGCCCGGTTTGTCTGGTATGGAGACCCTGGACCGGATCAAAAAGAAAGACCCGAATCTACCCGTAGTCATCATCACCAAAAATGAAGATGAATCGCTGATGGAGGATGCCATCGGGTCACGAATTGCAGGCTATTTGCTGAAGCCCGTGAACCCAAAGCAAATTCTTCTGTTGCTCAAAAAGACGCTGGACGAAAGTCGGCTGGTTAGCGAAAAAACTACGATGAGCTACCAGCAGGAATTCCGTTCCATCGGGATGACGCTCGGAGACCGTCTCGACCAGGAAGAGTGGAAAGCGCTTTATCAGAAGCTCACATTCTGGGATCTCGAATTACAGCAGTCCGACCAGAATGATATGAATGAGATTCTGCAACATCAAAAGCAGGAAGCCAACACGCTGTTCTCAAAATACATTGAGAAAAATTACCTGGATTGGCTCAATCAACCGGACAAGGATACCCCGATCATGTCCCATACCCTGCTTCAGAAATCCGTCTTCCCCTTACTCAAACAGGGAAAGAAAATATTCCTTGTTCTCATTGATAACCTGAGGTACGACCAGTGGAAAATGCTGAACCCCCTGTTGGGTCAACAGTTCCGGCTTGAAGAAGAAACGATGTATTACAGCATCCTTCCCACCGCCACGCAGTATGCCCGTAATGCTCTTTTTGCTGGACTGATGCCCTCCGAGATTAGTAAAAAATATCCTAACTACTGGGTAGATGAACAGGATGAGGGGAGTAAAAACCGCTTTGAAGCTGAGCTGCTTCAGGAGCATCTGAAACGTTTCGGATTGAATATCAAATCATCTTATCATAAGATCGTTAACCTTCAGGCCGGGAAAAAACTTTCGGAAAATCTCCAGAACCTGAAAGACAATCAACTGAACGTGATTGTATTCAATTTTGTAGACATGCTGTCCCATGCCCGTACCGATATGGAAGTGATCAGGGAACTGGCCGATGATGAGGCAGCCTACAGGTCCCTCACCTTGTCGTGGTTCGAACATTCCCCGCTTCGTGATATCTTCAGACAATTGGCGCAAGGTGACTGGGCGGATGTTAAAACAGTGATCACATCGGATCATGGTACCATCCGCGTACAGGAACCCAGTAAGGTGGTTGGAGATAAAAATACCTCCACTAATCTACGCTACAAACATGGAAAGAATCTGAAGTACGAAGATTCGGAGGTGTTTGCGATCGAACGTCCTGAAGATGCCTTTCTTCCGAGGACCAATGTGAGCAGTAAGTATATCTTTGCAAAGGATCAGAAGTTTTTTGCTTACCCCAACAACTATAATTACTACGTGAACTTTTACCGGAATACGTTTCAGCATGGTGGGATTTCTCTTGAGGAGGTGTTGGTTCCCTTTGTTATGATGTCAGCAAAATGAGACCGTCCGAAGAAGTTATGATCCGGGCCGGGATCGATGATATGGAAAGGGCAGCCACCAGGTTACTTTCTATCAACCCTGATTGTCGTGTATTTTGTCTGAATGGCCCGCTCGGTGCAGGAAAGACAACCCTGGTAAATGCATTTTGCAAAGCGCTGGAGGTGACCGATACCGTTCAAAGCCCCACTTTCCCGATCGTGCATGAATACCAGCGCGCAAACGGACAGCCCGTATATCATTTTGATCTCTACCGTATTTCCTCTGGTTCAGAACTTTCTGATCTTGGTTTTGAGGATTACATCGACAGCGGTTATTTTTGCTTTATAGAATGGCCGGATATTGCGCTTGATGTTTTATCCGGCAACTTTGTATCCATCACCCTGTCTGTTGCAGGTGAAGGCCGTCACATAACTATGGAAAACCATGAGCGGATCAAGTGAAACGTTGAGGGCGATTGCCCAGTTCAGACTCCTGCCTCAAGAGGAAATGCTTGAGGTGGTGACCCGGAACAGCCAGCTGCACATAGGCATCCCCAAAGAGGTATCTATGGAAGAGAATCGCATTGCGCTGGTACCCGAAGCTGTTTCACTGCTTGTGAACAACGGACACTCCGTGATCCTGGAGACCGGCGCAGGAAAGGATGCGAACTACCACGATAAAGACTATAGTGAAGCCGGTGCGGTGATCGCTTATGATACCGCCGAGGTATATGAAAAATCGGATCTCGTGTTGAAAGTGGCACCGCCCAATGAAGATGAGATTCAGTTTCTTAAACCCAAGCAATGCCTTCTCTCTACCTTACAGTTGGCGATGCAACCCAAGAACTTTCTGAATAAACTGATTGAAAGAAAGGTCACGGCCATTGCCTATGAAAGCATCATGGATGAGGACGGCATCTTTCCCGTGATCCGGGCTATGAGTGAAATAGCCGGGAATACCTCAATATCGATTGCGGCGGAGTACCTGAGTAACGTAAACAAAGGACAGGGTTTGATGATGGGAGGGATCTCCGGCATACCACCTACCGAAGTGATTATTATCGGTGCCGGTACGGTAGGTGAGTTTGCGGCACGGTCTGCACTCGGACTGGGTGCGTCGGTGAAGGTTTTTGACAATTCAATTTACAAACTCCGACGACTTCAGAATGATCTGGGGATGCGAATCTTTACTTCTGTGCTCAGACCTAACATTCTCGCCGATCATCTTAAGATCGCCGATGTGGTGGTGGGCGCCATCCGTTCCCCCGAAGGCAGAACGCCATGCCTGATCACAGAAGAAATGGTGAGTGAAATGAAAGTGGGTTCGGTGATCATCGATGTGAGTATAGACCATGGTGGATGTTCTGAAACCTCCAGGGTCACTACACACGCCGACCCCGTCTACCGGGAGTATGGCGTGGTGCATTACTGCGTTCCCAACATTGCTTCCCGCGTTTCCAAAACCGCATCCCAGGCACTTAGCAATATTTTTGCGCCGATCCTTCTCAGTGTGGGCCATAACGGAGGTGTGGAACAGATGCTCAGAAGAAACAAAGGGGTCCGGAATGGCGTGTATCTTTACAACGGCATCCTAACGAGCAAGTACCTCGGAGAGACCTTCAACCTGCCTTATAAAAATCTGGAGTTGCTGGTCGCAGCTTTCTGACCCCGTATATGAAGTTTTTAAAGAGACTCAGATTATACCTTATCGGTGTTTTTATAGGTTCGGTGGTGATGTATTTTACGCTGTGGAAAGACCGGGAAATTCCTGCCTGGCTTCCATCCGGCGTCATTCATAACAAAATTGATTCACTGCCGTTTTCGCATACCGGTAAATGGATATGCTTTAACGAATGTACCGGATGGGAAGAAGATAAACTGAAAGCCATCCTTCGGGAAAGTGAAATCGATTTTTCTTCAAGCAAAACCAATGGCCTGGCCTGTCCACAATATGTGTTCAAAGTGACCGGCACCGCACCACAGCAGGTTATGATTGAACTCTGCAAAGATTCTGTACGTCTCCTGGGTGCAGATAACCCCAACGGGAAGCCACGATGTGACTGTCCTTAGGCCCTTTGCTTTTTTCGTCGGCTGATCTCTTCTTTGATCAGGGAAAGCTCTCTTCCTGTCTGATTCTGAATAGCCGCATTTTCATTGGCACGCCTTAACAGGTAAGGAATCACATCACGAATAGGACCGAATGGCACATATTTTACCGCCAGGTATCCCGCATGGGCCATGTTGAAAGTGATGTTATCACTCATGCCCAACAGTTGTGCAGTATAAATGCGCGGATCGTTGTGGGCGAGTCCCAGTTTTTCCATGTGCCCGGCAAGTTTATGAACGCTGTCCATATTGTGTGTGCCGGCCACCAGAAAATTCTTTTCCAGATGCTCCAGGCAAAAGACGATACCCGCATCGTAGGATGCATCGGTATCCGCTTTGGTCTCATGGACAGGGGAGGGGATGCCCAGCTGACCGGCGCGGGCCCTTTCCTTTTCCATATAGGCGCCGCGAACCAGTTTGGCCCCGAAAAAGTATCCTTCTTCCTGCGCTTTGGCATAGGATGACTTCAGAAAATCCAGGCGGTCTTTCCGGTACATCTGAAAGGTATTGAATACAACGGTGCGTTCCCGGTTGTACTTTTTCATCATGATCTCAACAACGTTGTCAAGCGCAGGTTGGATCCAACTTTCTTCCGCATCAATGTTGATCGGCTTTCCTGACTTCAGGGCGGCTTCACACACACGGTCCACACGGGCGATGATGTTTGTCCACTCTTCTTCTTCAGCCTGGGAAAGCGGTGCATTGGCACTTACTTTCTCAAGCATGTCATAAGACGCCATGCTGGTTACCTTAAATACAGAAAAGGGAATGGCAGATGATCCGGAAATACCTCCAATGGTTTTCACCAGTTCCTGTACGGATTTCTCAAATTCTTCATTGTTCTCCTTTCCTTCTGCCGCATAGGTGATATAGGAAAGCACACCGTACCGGTGCATTTCATCGGTGAAATCCAGACATTCCTTTAAGTTCTCACCTCCGCAGAATTGCTTAAAGATGGTTGAACGTATCAGCCCTTTCACAGGGAGGGAACCTGAAAGCGTAACATTCATCAGCCATTTGCCTATTCCTGATATGAACGGACTGCGCATGGAAGAAAAAAGAAAGCGCGATAATCTAAGCTCCTTATCGCTCTTGTGACGAAAGGCGGTTTGCGTATTATTCAATGGTATCATGTTTTTTGCTAACACAAATGTAGGATGAATATAGCCCAATTCTGACGAATTCTTCTCAATAATTGATACTCTTTAAACCGAAACTCCGATCCTTTTTCCATCTTTGCAATATGCCCGGAGATTCGCTACATAAAATAGATGCAGGGAAATACCATGTCTTCATAGGTGAAAACGCATTGCGTGAACTCGCATCTATGATCGATGATCATGAGAAGACCAGGGGGAAGGTGTTTATTCTGGTTGATGAACAAAGCAGACAGTTTTGTTTGCCTTTGCTCGAAGAGGTATGTGGCCGGTCATTTCAGGACAACGTCTTCGAGGTCACAAGTGGTGAGATCCATAAAAACATCCATACGTGCATGACCTTATGGGAATCCCTTAATAGTGCCGGTGCCGATCGTAAAGCCCTCCTCGTGAATCTGGGCGGTGGGGTGATCGGAGATATGGGTGGCTTCGTCGCCTCTACCTATAAGAGAGGGTTTGAATTCATACAGGTGCCAACCACTCTTCTCTCTCAGGTGGACGCCTCGGTGGGAGGAAAGTTAGGCGTTGACCTGGATCTGTATAAGAACCTGATAGGTGTGTTCAATGAGCCCAAGGGGGTCTTTATTTTCCCGGCTTTTCTGAAAACGCTGCCTCTTCGACAATTATACTCCGGCTTTGCAGAAGTGATCAAACACGGATTGATTTACGACAAGGCCTATTATAAGGTCATCGCAGATATTGCACCCGAGGTGATGGCGCAACGTGATGAACTACTGGCACATTCTGTATCGATAAAAAATGACGTGGTCAGCCGCGACCCTTTTGAAAAGGGTCTACGGAAGATCCTGAACTTTGGCCATACCCTCGGCCATGCCATTGAGAGCTGGTCGCTGAAGCACGATGCAGACCCATTGTTACACGGTGAAGCCATAGCCATAGGCATGATCTGTGAAGGTTTTCTGTCGCTGGATCACGGACTCAAACAGGATGACCTGGAAATGTTCGCCACCAAGCTGAACTCACTATTCCCCGCTTATGACCTTTCTGCCATACCCATTGAGGCATTGATGGAGATTATGATGCAGGACAAAAAGAATGAAGGTGGAAAGATTCTATTCAGTCTTCTTTCGGATTTGGGAACCTGCATCTATGATGTGGAGGTGACACCGGATAAAATCGGCGAAGCGATATCGTATTATGAGCAAATCATCCGGCAGTTGTCATGATCACCCTTCGAAAACCACACGGCCTGATCAGACATAAGGTGGTCCTTACTGCTTCAAAAAGTGAGAGCAACCGGGCGCTGATCATTCAGGCCATTCAAGGCCATGGTATTCAAATTACCAATCTGGCGAAAGCACGTGACACAGAAACGTTGATAAACCTTCTGGCATCAGATGATGAAGTAAAAGATGTGGGACCTGCAGGCACCACGATGAGGTTTCTTACCGCATACCTGTCTTGCCATCATGGCTCGGGTCAGACCTATCTGCTGACTGGTTCGGACCGTATGAAACAACGGCCCATCGGGATTTTAACGGAAGCGTTGAAGCAATTGGGTGCGGATATCAGCTTCCCGGAAAAGGACGGATATCCACCGTTGCGTATCCAACCATCTCGTTTAAAATCAGTCCCGCTGAAATTGGACGGTAGTGTGAGCAGTCAGTTCATAAGTGCGCTGTTAATGATCGGTCCATCTATTGAAGGTGGCCTTACAATTTCATTCAAGGGCAAACTCATTTCCAGACCATATGTGAATATGACCATGAATATGATGCGCTACTTCGGTGCACATGTGGAATGGTCAGGGGATGATATTTTAGTGAAGGAAGGAAAGTACCAACCGGGGTCGTTCCACGTGGAAGGGGACTGGTCTGCAGCTTCATATTGGTACACGGTGGCTGCCTTGTCAGATGATGCCGAACTGCAGATTGGTGGCTTGAAGGAAGACAGTCTGCAGGGCGACTCCGTATGTAAGGAAATATTTTCCCTGCTTGGGATGGAAACCGTTTTTGAAGATGACGGGTTAAAGATCCGGCGTGTAAGACCGGTCCCTGAACGGTTTGAATTTGACTTTGTAAGTTGTCCGGATCTGGCCCAAACAATTGCAGTGGTGGTGTCTGCACTCGGAGTACAGTCAAAATTAACCGGATTGGAAACGCTCAGGATCAAGGAAACGGATCGCATAGAAGCATTGCGGGTAGAGTTGGCTAAGTTCCATGTAAAGGTGAACGTTATCGGAGATGAAGCGATTGAGATTGACCCATCGGCATTCACGTCAGCGTCTGACATTCGGATAGCTACTTACGAGGACCATCGCATGGCCATGGCTTTCGCTCCTTTGGTTATCAAAACCGGCACACTCCATATTGAAGACCCGGATGTAGTGGAGAAATCCTATCCGGACTTCTGGACAGACCTGGAGAAGTGTGGTTTCGCCTTAACCTCTGCGGTGGTCTAGAACATCACACCCATGACGAGGATATCGTCAATTTGCTCGTATTCATTGCCCATCCAGTCCATGATCGACTTGTCCAGCGCATCGTATTGATCCCTTGGGTTCTTTTTGTAGATATCGAGCAGGAGTTGCTGGAAACGCTGGTATTTGAATTTCTTCCCCTTGGGACCACCGAACTGATCCGCGTAGCCGTCGGAGGCAATATACACCACATCACCTTTCTGGATCTCGATCTGATGATTGGTGAACTTCTTCATCTTCTCGCCCACAAATATTCCTACCGGGAATTTGTCCCCCTTGATCACGGAAAGCTGGCCGTTACGAATATGATATAAGGCATTGTATGCACCGGCAAACTCAAGTACACCGGTACGTCTGTCATAGGCACACAGAGCGATATCCATACCATCTTTCACACTTGAGTCTTCATATGACTGTTGCAACGTTTCACTGACTCCGCGGTTCATTTCGTCAAGGATGGTGGCCGGAATGGTTTTCTGATGCTCATCCACGGCGTTCTTCAATATGTTGTGGCCAACGATGGACATGAAGGCGCCCGGAACACCGTGTCCTGTGCAATCCACTGCGGCAAACAACACTTTGTCTTTTTTATTCTCCACCCAGTAGAAATCTCCACTGACAATGTCTTTGGGCTTGTAGTAAATGACTGATTCCGGAATGGTGCGACGGATCACTTCTTTGGCAGGAAGGATGGCCTCCTGGATGCGTTTTGCATAACGGATGCTGTCCATGATGTCTTTATTCCGTTGTTGCAACTGCCGGGTGCGAAGGTCTACCTGTTCTTCCAATACCACACGGATTCTTTGCAGATTGCGTGTTCGTGTGGTTACAATGATGTAGAACAGGATCACCACCGTGATGATACACAAGGTAAAGAACCACCAGGTCTGGTAATACGGTGTAAGGATGGTAAAGGAGAATGTGGCGGGTTCTTTCGTACATACCTTGTCCCCGTTACAGGCCCATACCTTGAAGGTGTAATGTCCTGGTCCCAGGTTGGAGTATACCGCATAGTTTTCGGCATATTCGGGTGACTGGCCTTTGTCTTCCCCTTCCATGAGAAAACGGTAGCGGACTTTTTCCGGGTTGGTCAGACTGACGCCGGTGAAAAAGAATGTAAGGTGATTCTGGTCGGGTTGGAATTCGGCCTTGTCCGGTGGGAACTCCGCGTCTTTATGAAATATTTTCAGGCCGTCAAGGGATACAATGGGTTCCTGGCGGTTGAATCTGTTTTTGCTGGGGTTATATTTTACCGCACCCATGATGGTCCCGAACCAGATGCCTCCTTTGTTGTCTTTGAATACGGCATTCCGGTTGGTTTCTATTCCAAGAAATCCTTCTTGTTTTCCATAGTGGGAAAAGCGGTTGTTCTTTTGGTCAAATTTGTCGATGCCCTGGCTGGTTCCGATCCATAAATTGTTCATGTCATCACATACCAGCAGGTATGGAGAGTCTGAAGTGAGGCCATCTTTTACAGAATAGTTGGTGAATTTGTCGCCGTCATAGCGGAACAAACCACCACCATAAGCACCGAACCAGATGTTGTTCTTTTCGTCTTCGGTTATGCATAGAATGAACTTGCTATCCAGTCCATCGGTCTCATCAAATGTCCTGAACTCATACCCGTCATAATGTGTCAGATCTCCACCCAATACGCCGAACCAGAGCGATCCTTTGCTGTCTTTGTAAATGGTGTAAATGACGTTTCCTCCCAGACCATCTTTCACAGAATAGGTGGTGAACGTTTTTTTCTGTGCGTCGTATTTGGTAGCCCCGTCTTTTGTTCCGAACCAGATGTTGCCCTCGTGATCAGAGTTGATTGCATAGACCGTATTATCAGACAAGCCATTTGCCTTGTTGAATACATCGATGACTTCTTTTCCATTGCGCGACCGACTTAGTCGGCAAGCACCACCATCCTTGGTGCCCATCCAGATATTACCGAAATTATCTTCGTGAAGAGATAGAATAACATTGGATGAAAGTCCTTTTTTGGTCGTATAGTTTACAAACAATGAATCGTCACGTACGTGATTCACGATAGAATCAGCAGGTAGACGCGAAGCGCCGCCGTTGGTGCCCACCCAAACATTGCCGTGGGTATCATGAAGAATGGACCAAACGATGTTGTTGATCAGACCGTAATCTTCATCAAAGATCTGGAACATTTCCCCGCGGTATTGATTCAGTCCGATGTCCGTCCCGACCCACATGTTGTGTTCGCGATCCTGTATGATGGAATTGATCCGATAATAATTCAAACCTTGCTTGATGCCATAGGCCTTGATGGTTCCGGCGTCTAAACCGGTTCGTTTCATATTTACAACTTCCGGTGTAAAGACCGAAACACCTTCATCGCGACTTCCTATCCATACTTTCTTTTCGAAATCCTTCGCAATACAGGTGACATTGTTTGAAGCCATTCCATTCTTTACGCTCAGATGTCCAAGGATCGTGGGATCCAGTTGACCGTTCTCCAATTTCAGTCCCTTGGAAAGGTCGATGATGTTAACGCCGTTGTGTTCTGTTCCGATCCACATTTCATTCTCACCAAGCAATGCAATGGTATTGATGCGGGTACCGGATAGTCCTGTGGACGTGTCCAGAACCATGTAGCTTGCATCAGACATCATTTCTTCTCCCGTATGGTAGATGGCCAGTCCTTTATCGGTACCTATCCATACGTTTCCATTCGGATCGTTGCACAAAGCATAGATGTAATCACTTGGCAGTCCGGATTTTTTTTCGTTGATGACCTTGATTTTGGTGGTACCGTCGTAGACGAAAATTCCGTATCCTTCTGTTCCGAACCACATGTTCCCGTCTTTATCCTGGATAATGCTGGTAATGGTTTTAAACTGACCGAACTGGTCGAGTTCAATGGTAGAAATAAAGTGATCTTTGTCGTCAACATTGATCTTACTTACGCTTCCGCGCCAGTGTCCGAGCCAGATGTTTCCACTCTCGTCTTTGTAACTTGACGTTACCCAGTCTTCAGCCAGGCCGTCGTCTTTTCGATAAGCAACGAACTCCCGGCCGTTGTACTTGGTCAGCCCCGCCATAGTACCAATCCAGAGGTTTCCGTTGTCATCCTGAACAAGTGTTTGCACCTGGGTTTGTGTCATGCCGTTTTCTACCCCGAAATGGGAAAAGTTGGAAGTTTGAGCCTTGCTCATCAGGCATATGGCCAGGCTTAGGAATACCCCCAGGGCATGGACTGGTCTGATCTTGTATGCGTAAATTTTCTTCATGGGCCTGATCAGTTTATGTTGTATTTGGCGAGCTCTTTCTTAAAGGTCTCGGCGGATACTTCTTTTTCGTCTATGTAGTAGGTTTTGCCACCCCAAAGGCTGACTTCCTCTTTTAATACGATTGTTTTTCCCGGGAACCGAACGGTGGTGATATGGGTGTCATACATATAACCATCGTCGGTTTTTCTGGTTATTACCGGTTTAATGACCGGGGCACGAACCGGTGTGTCTTTCTGTTTCTCTGCTCGGGAGGCGGCTTCCTTGATTCGTGCTTCCCTTTCGATCTCTGCCAGCTGTTTTGTAATGCTTACATCACTTGTTTTCTTGGCGCTTTGCACTTTTCTCGCCTCAATAACTTTAGCTTCTTCTTTCTGGTTTTGCGCTTCGATGACCGCCTGTGCATCTGCTTCCCGCTGCATTTTTTCCGCGAGGGCTTTCTGCTCCAGTTCTCTTATTTCGCGCTGACGCCTTTCTTCTTCCTCTTTTGCCATGCGCTCCTTTTCTTCCATTTCTTCCCTCAACCGTCTCTCTTCTTCTTCCTTTAGTGCTTTGTTACGTCTGGACTCCGCTTCTTTTTCTGCTTCGGATTGTGCCTGAAGATTGGCATCGGTGGGAGAGGGTGGTTTTCTTTGAGCTTTGACTTCTTTCTTATCTTTTTGAGAAGGCTCCTGAACCTCCAACGGGGCATCCATGCGACCGTTCTGCGCATAATATCTCTCCCACTGATCTTTCAAATCGGCGTAAAACTTACGTAGAACTTTCACTTCCGGGTCTATTCCGTAGGAGCCGGCAGGAACAAACGCATCTTTTTTCTTGGCATACCTGTAGTTGTCATATTCTTTGTCCAGATTCAGTCCTTCGGGTTTTTCCAATCCCTTGAAATTACGAATGCGTAGAAGCTCCACATTCAGGATTAGTCCGTAAGATTTCTGAAGATTTTTTTTGTCCGCTCCGATAAAGAATGACTTGGTGTAATAGCCTTCCCGGGACACGTAAATGGTGTAGGCCTTTCCCAATTGCAGCTTGGCAAAGTATGACCCGTTATTCTGTGTTAAAATGAAATCTTCGGATTTGCCTTCATTCAAAGAGGCTGATGATCCATAGGATTTGATCCGAATCTTTGCCTGGTAAATAGGGCGACCTAGTTCTGTCACCTGTCCGGACAATTGCAAAATATAGTTTTCACTGCCATTATCCTTTTCACTCGCTTCTTTTAGGTCGTTATTTAGTTCTGCCTTGAAGGCGGCTGCATCATCCTGCTCATCTTCATCGTTGCTATCTTCTGGCGGCGCCGGAGGTGTTTCTTTTTGCGGTGGTGGATCCGGGCTCTCCTTTTGTTTGATGGCTTCAATCAGTTTTACCTGTTCTTCCTTGGGAGCAGAGAATGCTTTCTCATATTCTTTCATTCTGGCATCCACCTTGGAGGTATAGGCTTTATCTTCGACCAATCCCTTTTCGGCCTTATCAAATACCAGCTTTCGCAAGGGTGACTTAAAAAGTACCGGATCAAATCCCGGAATTTTTTCAAACATTTCGGCGTCGATGGCAAATTCAGGTGGCGCTCCATCAAGCCGGGAAGCGATCTTGCTGTCCATCTTGGTATCAAACTGGTATAGGTAGGTATAGTGCCCCTCCATGCTGATTTCAAGGGTATAGCTCTTGCCGTCAAAGAGAATAAACTCGCACGTCCCGTTTTTTGGACTGGTTTGTTTTTCAGGCTTTTTACCTCCTGTAAGGGACATCTTTACACCCGCCAGATTCTTTTTGGCTTTGGTCGCCTTAACCTTTACGATCAAGACTTCATTGTTCTGTGCTTGTGCAACCGGGGTTCCCACCAACCACAAACCGAACAACAGTATTGCCGTGAATACCGCATTAACAGGCCGGTTGGAGTTGTTCATTCTCATGTACGAGGAGGAAACGTAATGCATAGATGACCAGTGCAGATGGTAAAGATCAGCTTTTGTTGGTGAGTGTACTTATACTGTCTGATGGCTAAATAGTTACAGCCTATCAGAACCGGATAATCCACTGGATTTTTACCTCGTTCTTCGCCTGCCATCCTTCATTTAGCCGATATCTGTAAACGGTCCTTGCGACCTTCATGGAAACATCCGCCTGTCTGCCCCTATGATACCTGATGCATGCATAACTTCGTAATCCGGTACCGTAATAGGATGGTATGGTCCAAAGCCCTTTCAGGTCGTTTTCATACATATACAACCGTTGATCATAGCCGGGCGCGTCAAAAACGGCATAGCGGAAGTATCCGGACAAATGTCGCCGGGGTGTGGACCATTTGAGGTCCATATACACCAAATGGCCCTGCCTGAGTACCCGGCCGGATGATTGCCTGAGGTTGTCATACCTCAGCCTTAATTGCCAGGTGGAGGTCAGGTGGTGTTGAAAATGAATGCGCGTTGTGAACTGCTCACTTATCTCTACCTGTTCTAAGCGAAGGTCATCCAGTGAAACGGAAGTCTCTTTTGTACGGATACGAAGAGCGATATACAAACTATATAGTTCATAGGTAGCAAATGTCAGTCGCGTGCCCCATTCCACTTCAGGGAAATTGAAAGCCAGGTGTTCCGGAGTAATCATGGCAGACTTCCGGTGCATGAATACATCGTATTGAAGTTTTGAACCGGCTTTCCCGTTTAATGACAGATAGAGTGAAGTGATTCCGGCTTCACCCGGATTGGTGCCAAAAATATTTGCGGACAGGCCATTGTAGAATGCATTTAATGTTTCCAAACGTCCACATAGGATGAGTCCTTCGGTCTTGTACCGCATCCCCAACAGGTGAGCATGACCATGGGCTGATTGTACTGTGTGTTCGCCGTGTAAGGAAAGTCTCCGGTACTCTACCATATAGTGAATCCCTGATCTTGCGGTTACCGGAGCGGCCACCTTTCGGTTGGCGGTATCCCGGAATGATTGCCATGAAGTGATATAGCCAACCGTGAGCCATCTGCGGCTCCATGATAGCTCTCCTCCCATGCTCCTGTCTATGATACCATGGTGATATGACAATTCTGTTGTGGTTCGATGCAGGCCTGATTGGTAGATGACCGGTTCTCCGTTGTCTTTCAGGTAACCATCAACCCGATGACCCGAAATGTAAGGAGTGAACCACCAGTGCCCGATATGTATGGTAGCTCCAGTACCTCTGAGGAATCGGTTCTCATCGCTTCCCGTATGAGGCCTTAGCCGCGATGCCACCTTCTTTCCTCCCAACGAGTGAAATGCGGCGCGTGTAGAAAATGCCGACCAAACGGTGGCGCCCTGACCAAAAGCAACCTGAAAATCTCCGATGACAAGTTGCTTGATCCAGGGATTCAAATTCCGGCAAAAGATAAAAGCCGAACGGTAATCAGGACCTCTTGTCCATCCGGGTTCACCGGGATCTTTCTCTATGGTAAGGGCACATTGAATCCGTGTGCCGGACACCCATGCCAGCCGGCTCCAGGCTTTTAGCGGATGATCGGGGGATGCCTTTTCATAAACCCTTACCATCCGGTGTTGCCAGGTGAACTCACCGTCTTTCAGGATTTGACGTGCTGAAGGTGACGGGGCTTTTCCCGGCGTCATGCACTTTACGAGCAGGGGGATAACCGCAAGGTCTAATCCGGGAATGTACATCAACTCGTAGATGGAATGGATTGTGCCGTAGGTGGCGCGATACTCCTGGATGGCCTGTACGTTCAAAGATGACAGGAATGTCAGGGTCATTAACTCGTCAGCGGTTGCACTGTTCAGTGACACGGAAATTTTCTTGAGATCAGGTTCCGGTTCATCGTTTTCTTCAGGGAGTGCATCCGTGGTCAGGAAGTCGATATCATGATGATCTTGTCCATGAACACCGATGAATCCACCCAGCAAAACGACCATCATCATCAGTGTCCTCATGGTGTTTCGGGATTTGAGAAAAGCACACCGCATGCCGGACTGGCGCCCAGGACCGTATGCATTTGTATGGCCATGTTGAGAAGCATTGACCCGTGATGAAGCGATATACCTGTACAAATAGTACCCGGTTGGCTGGATCTTCCCAGGTAAAGGACAACGGACTCTTTTGCCTTCCACGCAAGACCGGTGTTCAGCGAAGGTCGTTGTGCCCATGGTTTGCTCCATTCTAAGCAGAAGGTAACCGGTCCCTGGCCCCGGAAAAGCAGACCTGTGATCAGGCCGGCGTGAGGTGTCCGGTCATCCTTAGACTTTTTTGTGAAGAATCCGGGCCTGTTCCATCCTGCCAGAAGTGTTAAGCCATCCCGGATTTTTATCTCCATTGAGGGAAGCAGAATCAGGCTTTGAATGCCACGGTAGTTCTCATACCGGCGTAACCATAGAAATCCTGCGGAAAGGCCGCACCGCCATTGAGGGGTCAGGGATCTGACCAGTGCCATTCGCCATGAAAGTAGCCTGTACGATGTGGGTCCGGAACGGCTCAGTGCTGTGGCTATAGATGTATTTCCAATGACCCCTGCACCGGCAATGGTGGTGGTGGAGAGCTCAGGCAGGCCGTAGCGCATCGACTGACTGATGCCTATTGCCGGAAGCTCCTGTTCACTTAACTGAACCGCTAACCCGGAGACGGACCATAATGACGCTCCGGGTGGGGAAACATAAGTCATACCCCATCCGGTGGCAGGGACGACGGCATTGGGAAACTCATCCTGTGCTGAAGCTTGCCAGACACAGCATATTAACCATAGAGCGCATGTCATTCTTTGTAACATGGCGCCAAGGTAATGGCATGCCATGGCCTGTCAGGACAATGTGCTGGTTAAACTTGTATGGGTAAGTTACCGCGGAATATTAGTCGGCAGAGCAATTGGTTTTCTCTGTGCCCTCAGTGCCTTCTCCTTTTTCTCTGTGATAAATATTTTTTTAACACAGCGTTTAGTGAGTGTCCACAGAGATCACCGAGTATCGGGCGTTGCCTGATCAACCTACAATTCTTGTAAGATGTATTTGTTTGATAGCAGGTGCAACACTTCTGATGCAGGAGGATACAGAGTTAGTATCCCTTCTGTGTACTTTGTGTCTTCTCCTTTTCTCTGTGATAGATATTTTTTAACACAGCGTTTAGTAGAGTATGCACAGAGATCACGGAGTATCGGGCGTTGCCTGATCAATCAAATACCCTGAATATTCTTATGCCTTAGTTTGTGCGGAACTTGAAAGAGAACTCCTTCAGGTCATTGTTTGCTTTGATGATCTTCTCCTTCAATTTTTCCTTGAAACCCTGCATGCGGCTGTGAATGGCATCATCTCCTGCTGCCAGAATCTGTGTTGCCAGGATGCCGGCATTCATTGCACCATCCAATCCTACCGTGGCCACGGGAATGCCCGGAGGCATTTGCAAAATGCTCAATACAGAATCCCATCCATCCAGCGAGATGGATGAACGGCACGGAACACCGATCACCGGAAGGGTTGTAAAGGCTGCCATTACACCTGGAAGATGTGCGGCGCCACCTGCACCTGCGATCACAACGCGAACGCCGCGGCTATGTAGATTCTTGGCATATTCCGCCACCTGGTCCGGTGTGCGGTGTGCAGATAAAGCTTGTAACTCAAATGGAATCTCCATCTGATCCAGAAATTTAGCAGCTTCCTGCATGACCGGCATGTCGGAGGTACTGCCCATGATAATGCTTACTTTTGGCTCCATGTTATGCGATTTCGGGCAAAGTTAAAAAGATTTATCAGCCCGGTGCCCCTTTGTTATGATCACATCAGAGACCACACATCCCTTGCATGTTTCCCTGGGCGATATGCACTTCAAAAAAATGATCGACCAGGAAGAGATTCTTAGCCGTATTCAAGCGATGGCTGCCGCGATCGATGGTTGGTACAAAGCTTCGGATTTTGAACTGATTGTTGTGCTAAAGGGGGCGTTCATTTTTGCTGCTGACCTCGTCCGATGGCTGAAAAGTGATTCTGTCATTCATTTTGTACACCTGTCGTCCTATACGGGTACGACATCCCGTGGTAAAGTGGATGTGCATCTTGGCTATGAAGGACCCGTGGAAGGTCGCTCGTTCCTGATTGTAGAGGATATCGTTGATACCGGAAGAAGTATCTGTTTTTTAACCGACATGCTCCGGAAGCGTGGCGCTGCTGACATCAGGGTGGTGGCCCTTCTTAAAAAACCAGCCGCTCATGTCGAAGAAGTTCAGGTAGATATGGCTGGCTTTGACATCGGAAATGAATTTGTGGTCGGTTACGGTCTTGACTATGACCAGGCCGGGAGGAACCTGCCTCACATCTATCGTTCCATACCCGGTCCGGCTTAAAATCGTATCTTAGGACCCCCTAACTTTAAAGCTATGTTAAATATCGTATTGTTCGGCCCTCCCGGTGCCGGTAAAGGAACACAGGCAGAGAAGCTGATCAGCCGTTACGGACTGATCCACCTCTCCACCGGAGACCTGCTTCGGGGAGAGATCGCTGCAGGAACAGAATTGGGTTTGAAAGCCAAACAACTGATGGATGCCGGCCAGCTGGTACCGGATGAGGTGGTGATCGGTATGATCCGTTCCAAACTGACAGCCAACCCCTCCGCCAAAGGATTTATTTTCGATGGCTTCCCGCGTACCATTGCGCAGGCACAGGCATTGGATGCTTTGCTTGAAGAAAGTAATGAAGGCATCTCCACCATGCTTGCCCTGGAGGTAGATAAGGATGAACTGGTCCGTCGCCTCCTGAACCGTGGCAAGGATTCAGGACGAGCTGATGACCAGGACCCCGCCATCATTGAGAACCGCATACAGGAGTATAACAACAAGACCGCCCCGCTCAAGGATTACTACAGTGGACAGGATAAGTTCACCGGAATCCGGGGAGTGGGAAGTATTGATGATATCTTCCAGTCGTTGTGTGAGGCCATAGACAAGCTTCAAACAGTATCCTGATAACCCGCCACCCTCTTGTCCAACTTCGTAGACTACGTCAAGATCTGCTGCAGATCCGGTAAAGGAGGAGCAGGGTCGGTGCATTTTCACAGGGATAAGTTCACCTCCAAAGGCGGACCCGACGGTGGAGATGGTGGCCGTGGTGGCCATATCATTCTCCGAGGTAACCGTCAGCTGTGGACGTTGCTTCCGCTCAAATACCGAAAACATGTGATCGCTACGCCGGGTGTGAATGGTGCCGGAGCGCTCAAGACAGGTAAAAGCGGAAAGGATGTGATCCTGCAGGTTCCTTTGGGAACTGTGGCCAAAGATGCGGAAACCGGCGAGATTCATTTTGAGATCACTGAAGAAGGTGAAGAGAAAATTCTGGTGCCGGGTGGCGAGGGCGGTTTGGGAAATGCTCACTTCAAGACCCCTACCAAACAGGCGCCGCGTCATGCCCAGCCTGGTGGAGAAGGCCGGGAGGAATGGAAGATTCTTGAACTGAAAGTACTGGCTGATGTCGGTCTGGTGGGGTTTCCGAATGCCGGGAAATCCACCCTGCTTTCAAAGATTACGGCGGCAAAACCGGAGATTGGTGATTACCCTTTCACCACCCTGGTACCCAACCTGGGCATTGTTCCCTACTACGATCACAAAAGTTTTATCATGGCGGATATCCCGGGGATCATCGAAGGGGCGCATGAGGGCAAAGGCCTTGGTCTGCGTTTTCTCCGCCATATCGAACGGAATTCTATCCTGTTGTTCATGATCCCGGCAGATGCGGATGACATCAGGAAAGAATACGACATCCTTCTCCACGAGCTGCAAATGCATAATCCGGAGTTGTTGCACAAGCAACGTATCCTGGCGGTTTCCAAATCGGATATGCTGGATGATGAACTCATGGAGGAAATGAAAAAGGACATGCCCGATGTGCCTTACCGCTTTATCTCTTCTCACACCGGTTACGGTCTGGATGAGCTGAAGGACGATCTGTGGAAGTTGCTGACGGCGGACATCAATATGACCGAACCGGGCCACGCAACAGAAGAATGAGCACCCTGCTTGAATTTGATCAATGGTTGTTCCTCCTGCTGAATGGAGCGCACACGCCATGGATGGATACGGTCATGATCGCCATCACTAATAAGCTGGTATGGATACCGCTGTATGTGTTGTTGCTGGTGTTGACCATTCGTGAATACAAGAAGGGTGCATTATGGGTGTGTGTGTTTGTCATCTTCACCATTACAGCAAGCGACCAGCTGAGCACCTGGGGTTTTAAGGAAGTCTTTCAACGATTGCGCCCATGCCATGCCGAAGACCTGGCATCATCGATCCATCTGCTGGTGGGTTGCGGCGGCAAGTATGGCTTTGTGAGTTCGCATGCCACCAACGCGTTTGCTCTCGCAATGTTTCTGGGCAGCGTGCTTGGTAGACGATGGCCGGTCTTCCGCAGCGGCCTGATGATCTGGGCAGCGATCGTTTCTTACAGCCGCGTGTATGTTGGAAAACATTATCCGCTGGATATCTTTTGCGGTGCCATCCTCGGTCTGTTCATCGGTTGGGTTATGATCCGTGCGTATCGTACCTTCATCTATAAATTCGTTTCATCATGAATGCATGGGTTGCGGTATTTCTGGGAGGGGGATTGGGCAGCCTGGCACGCTATGGTATCGCACGCTTTGTGACGGCGATGGGTTGGAGTACGTTGCCCTATGCAACGTTTATCGCGAATATCGCCAGCTGTCTGATCCTCGGACTCGTACTGAAATCCCTCGCCATGCGTCCTGAAGCGGGCGACTGGTGGAAGCTCCTGATCATCGTTGGATTTTGCGGTGGTTTCAGCACCTTCTCTACTTTCAGCCATGAAACCGTACTCCTCATCCGCAATGGCCATATGCTATGGGCTGTGATGAATGTACTGGTAAGCGTGACGGTTTGTGTGGGCTTGTTGTATTGGTTGGCGAGAAAGTGATGGTGTTGTAAGTAGCACGGATTATCTACGCTCGGGCTTGCACTAAAATCCGCGCCGGCTGTGCATTAGGAACATCTGTGCAGGTTTGGGTAAGAAGGATAAAAAGAAACTCGGACTGCTGCATTAACCGTACTCAATGGGAACTACCTGTATTAGGCGAAGGTTCTACCTTTGTCTTCGTATATTCTATGTAATTCTTAACATCTTGAAGCGAACATCAGTCATACTATCTTTGATGCATCTCTTAGTGGCATCTGATTCCAAGGGACAAGATTTCAGTTCGACAATTCAAGGTGCTATTACCACCATTTTCACGGAACAAGAATGGATAGATTCCTATCGCCCCTGGTCGGTCAAAAATAAGTGCCAAGTTGACTCTGTGACGAGTGTATCACTTGTTTCGATAGATACATTGTTTCATAAAGATGGAGAAGTTGAGCCGGTAATTGAAGGACCGAGACTAATAATTGTCCAACATAAAGGTCTTTTCAGAGTGGTGTTTTGGGAAGAGTCCGTTACATCTGAACAGCTCGTGTTTAGTACTGAAGTCCAGCATGAGAAGCTGAAATTGTACGTTTTCCGGTATGTTTTTCACAATGGTGACGCTATGGATATTTTTATTGATCCGATCAACAACAGAGCATTCAGAAGCCATCCATTCGAAAGGGAATATGAGATTGTTTACTCATCATTGAACCTGGACAAGTTGAGTTTTCTATTCCGATATCTTAATGAGAGAGAGCTTAATGAAGGTGAACTGTATAAACTTTGATAAGCTTGTGATGATATCAGTGCTCCCATGTTCTCCGTTTGAAGCAAGTTGGCAAATCACCAAAGGATTTCTTTATGGATGTTGAGATGCTCAAAAGACCAATCTGGTTAGTACATGATAATTTCTCTCATGTTGAATTGGTTGACAATCTTGAATACTTAAACGCTGCAACCAAACTTACTTTAAGGGAGCGTAGCCTGGAGAATAGTTACTTGTATACAGGAGATAAACGGTTATATAAAATTGTTGGAGTTAAGGATATGGGTAATTACAATTCGCGATTGAGGTTTGAGTTCTTTAATCCCATGAGAAAAATCAAGTTAGAACTCGAAGCAATAGATGATTCTCATATACTGATGCAAGCGGAAGAAATGATTAGGTCAGGGTTTAACGATGGCACAGAATAAGCCAGTTCCAACAACATGTATCAAAGCAAACTCGCTGGCGCGGATTTGCAATCCGTGCCTAAATTTTATCAGGTAGCTTATCAGAAGGAAATGAAACATTGCACCAAAACATTATGTCAGCATTATTTAATGGTAATGGTGCTTCTTGGTGCCTTTTCATGCCGCTTTTCAAATGAACCTGAGGTGGAAAATGCTGACATGGCTGAAAATGATACCTTGCACATGTTGTATGGTGAGAAAGGGAAATATTGGATTGAAGCATCTAAACGGCAAACCGGTTTTTATATCGATCCTAAAGGAAAGCTTGTTCAGCTTCAGAAGAACAGTAAATGTTTCAACATATATGATCACGGTGATTTAAAAGGGGGAGATGTTATTAGTTGGCAATTAATCGGATCACATCTGGTTGACACTTTTAAAGAATACCCAATGTTGGATTTTAATCTGACCAGCTTGTCTGATCAGAAATTGACAGTAACAAAGGGCAGGACTTCACATATATACACGTATGTTTCTGTTGATCGTATTCATTGGTGTGACCCTCTTTTTAATGTGAGAGCATTTATTGATGGATAAAACACGGATTGCAAACCCCCAAGCTGCCATCAATGTTTCTATACGTGCCTAACCCAAAAGCGACTGATTCAGTCGCTTTTTTCCTTTTGGTCATCTTAATAGTCAATAACGCCCTCTCTGTCTTAGGACCATTAGCTGCAATTTGTTAGTTCATTTGCACATTGAAATTCAGGTGCAAGCCAGCCATGAGTTTGATGTGTTTTGATGTATACCCAACCCTTACAACATTGTATGACATTAAAGTAACTTTCGACATCTATATATCCAATACTATCTGATTCTGCATTTGCTTGTGCCCTTAAAATTATTCTTCTACCATCATAGTTATTTGTTCCAATTTCACTATAGCTACTATTGATCCATTTTCCTTTTAAATCATTTCCACCTACTGTATCAAGGATATCACCAATTTGTAGCCAACCCTGTTTTGACGATATAACATGAATGTTTTTGCCAAAGTCAAAACCTTTAATGTCTTCAAAGCGAAATTCAATTACCAAACTATCATTTGGTTCGTTGTAAACAGGTAAATAAGTGGAATACTTAACATAGATTTCTACTTCACAGGCACAGTTATCAATAGTGTCTTCAGTTATATGAAGAACTGCGGAAGTATCAGCTGTGCTAAGGCTTCCTGAATCACTGTTGTTACCACATCCAGCTAATAGAAGTGAGAATAGGTGAAACATAAATACACCTATGGTTAACTGCTCAGATTTCATTTGAAAGTATCACTAATTCATGCCGATATCACACCCAATGTTGGCAATGCAAGATGTAAGCTCCCCATTTTCAGGACATCGCTAAACTAACAAACTTTCATCTTCTTCTGATGATTCCTTCAAGGGGCTAGCCCCTTGAAGGAATTTTTCTGCGTACATCACCGGTGGCAGCCCTTTGAGACCATCGTG